>JBGAJE010000031.1:0-13673 GCA_044225085.1 Rickettsiales bacterium
ACCCGCGAGGTCGGCACTGTGGTATTGCTCGGGGAAGGTAACGTTGACGTCTTTCTTGTCGCCGGCTTTGGCACCGATGAGCTGATCTTCAAAGCCCGGGATGAACTGGCCGGAGCCGAGCTCGAGGTTGAAGCCATTGGCTGTGCCACCGCTGAAGGGCGTACCGTTTAGTTTGCCCACGAAATCGATTTTCACGACATCGCCTTTTTTGGCGACGGCGCCTTCGGCTTTGTGCGTGTGTTGGCGGGACTTGGCAAGGCGGGAGATCCCCTCCTCCACTTCACCGGCGGGCAGTTCGTAAGTATATTCGTCGATGGTGATTTTGTCGTAATCGACGGCGGGGACTTCGGGCATCACTTCGACGGTGATGTCAAACGCGAGGTCGCCGCCTTCGGCGAAGTTGGTGATTTGAATGTCCGGCTGAACGGCGGGGCGGAGCTTTTTTTGCTCGATCACGTCGCGGGTTGCTTTGTTGACGGCGCTTTGCAGCACGTCACCCATCACGTCGCGGCCGTATTTTTTCTTGAGGACAGGCATCGGCACTTTGCCGGGGCGGAAACCGGAGATTTTGACTTTTTTGCCCAGCGATTGCAGTTCCGCCTCGATTTGCGATTCCATATCCGCCGCGGGGACGACGATGTGGAAGCTATGGCTCAAACCGGATTGTTCTTTGGCAGTGATTTGCATGGGCGACTCGTTTAGTTTTGGTTGGTATGGATTGTTTGCGGCCTTCATTGCACAGGGCTTCGTTACCAGCAAGTGGTTTTTACGATTTTTTGCGGATTTAACCCGTCAAAAGCGACAGAAAACCTAGGCTTTGAGCAAAGCGTTAAGGCCCGCCTGCGCGACGATTTCATCCTCCGGCGATTTGACGCCTGAGACACCGATGCCGCCGATGCATTGGCCTTCATACATAATCGGGAGACCGCCTTGGAGTGGTAGGCGATCGGGCATGAGGGCGACGCCGGGGCGCTCTTTGACGGTATCTTCGAGGAATTTGGTAGTCATGCGGCTGACGGCGGCGGTGAAGGCTTTTTGGCGGGCGATTTCCGGGCTTTGTACCGGTGCGCCATCGAGACGCTCGAGATGTAGGAGGTAGCCACCATCATCCACTACCGCAATGGCAACGGCCCATTTTTGCTTATTGGCTTCAGCTTTGCAGGCCGCCAGCATGATTGCTGCATCGGCAGCAGTAAGGATGGTTTTGGTTTGCATAACGCCTCCTAGTGTTTGGTGGAGTGATTACAATTTTAGCGCGCGCTATTCAAGTACGGAACGTGCGTGGGCGCGTTTGCGGCCGATGAGCAGGATCATCAATGCAATGGAGGACGTGACGGCAAGTAGCGCGATGATTGGCAAACTGGCACGCGAGGACGAAAGGCTGATGCCGGTGGAGATGACAGAGCCGATGGTGAGCTGGAGGAAGCCCATCATCGCGGCCGCGCTGCCGGCGTTTTTGGTGAAGGGGGCGAGTGCCAAGGCTGCTGCGTTGGGATAGGCCATGCCGCCACAGGAGAGGAAGACGTAAAAGAGTATGATGGTGGCAATGAGGCCCCACCAGCCCATCACAGCACCGAAGAGAAATAGCAGGGCCACGACGACTTGCACCATGAGGGTGCGTAAGAAAAGGGTTTCACTGCTGAATCGGCGAAGCAGCACCACATTCCACTGGCTGGCGCCGATGAAGCCGGTGGCGAGCAGTGCGAAAATGCCGCTATAGATTTGCGCGCTGAGGTGAAAGCCATCCATGAAAATAATCGGTGAACCGGCGACGTAGGTAAATAAGCCCGCGAAGGAGAATGCACCGGAGAGGGCATAGGTAAGGAAGGTAGGATGTTTGAGGATCGCCCCATATTCGCGCAGGATGGGGCCGGGTTTGAGGGAAATGGAGGCATCCGGCTGGTGGCCTTCGGGCAAGAGGAAATAAATAAGGGCGAGGATGAGGGCAACGATCGCGCCAAGTAGTAAAAACACAGCGCGCCAGCCGATGGCGAGGGTGATCAGCCCGCCGGTGCTGGGGGCCAGCAAGGGAGAGATTGCGATGAAGAGGAAGAGCCGGGAAAGAATTTTGGCGCTTTGCTGGACGGGGAAAAAGTCATGCACCATCGCGAGGGAGGCTACACCGGCGACGCAGCCGCCCATCGCCTGCACGAAACGCAGGGCGATAAGCACTTCGATGGTAGGCGAGAATGTGCAGCCGATGGAAGCGAGGATGAAAACACCAAGACCTGCATAAAGCGGTTTTTTGCGACCGAAGCGATCGAGCAGCGGACCATAGAAAAGTTGGCCGGCGGCGAGGCCGATGAAGTAGCTTGAGAGCGTCAACGCGATGGTGGTGCTGGGGACGGAGAAATCCTGCGCGACTTGGTGATAGGCTGGCAAGTACATATCAATCGCAAATGGGCTGATAACGCTGAGTGCGCCCAGCAGCGAGATAATAAAGAGGGATGAGCGTGGCACGGGAGGGCTTTCGTTAGGGATGGCTGGGGGTGATGCCTAACGAATCGGCTAGCGGTTAGCAATCGCGTTCATGGGGGCGGAAGGCGGTGGCCCTATTCCGGTGAGATGGTATTAGAGAAAGCTTGTTTCAGCAGGTATTTCTGTATGGTTATCCGTTAATCGACAGCGCCCAGGTTCTCCCCTCACCCTTCTCTGAGGCTTGCGCAGGGCTATCATGCATAAAAAACGCGTGACAAGTGATTTGCTTTGGCTAGTTTTCAATAGCTTAAAATGATTTATGCATCTTTTGGTTTAGATTTTAATTTTTCATAAGGCATTGCATGTCTTCTACGTCATCGACCGTTGCCGTTGAATCTTCCGCTGATAGTGGGTTGATGACGTTTGTTTTATTATTGCGGTTTCTTGGCGTCTCGATCGATCCGCAACAACTTGCGCATCAGCTTGGCGGCGCACAGCTCGATATCACACGTATGTTGCGTTGCTCGAAAGAGTTCGGGCTGAAGGCGCGTAATCTCACGAGTGATTGGCAGCGGCTGGGAAAAACCGCGCTGCCAGTCATCGCGCAGCGGCATGATGGTAGTTTTTTTATCATCGCCAAAATGGCGGAGGATAAGGCGCTGATTCAAGATCCGCTCATCGGCCATCCGCAACTTGTGTCGCAGGCGGAGCTTGTGGGGATTTGGAACGGCCAGGTTGTGCTTGTCGCGCGGCGCGCGGGGCTAGGCGAAATGGTGCGGCACTTCGATATTTCTTGGTTCCTGCAGGCGATGACGAAATACCGTCGCGTGTTGGGGGAAGTGTTGGTGGCCTCCTTCTTCATTCAGCTTTTTGGTCTTATTTCGCCGTTATTTTTCCAAGTCGTGATCGATAAGGTGTTAGTGCATCGCGGCATGTCGACGCTTGATGTGTTAATTATCGGGCTGCTGGTCGTTTCGATTTTTGAAACGCTGCTGACGTCGCTGCGCACGTATGTGTTTTCGCACACTACCAATCGGATTGATTTGGAGCTTGGTGCGCGGCTGTTTCGTCAGCTCGTTGCACTGCCGATCGCTTATTTTGAAGCGCGGCGGGTGGGTGATAGTATTGCGCGCGTGCGTGAACTTGAGAATATCCGCAATTTCATTACCAGTTCGGCGCTGACGTTGGTGCTCGATCTGTTCTTCACCGTCGTATTTTTGGCGGTGATGGCGTATTATTCGTTGTTTCTCACTGCCATCGTGTTGGCGTCGTTCCCGCTTTATATTGGGATTTCGATGGGAGTGACACCGATCTTCCGTCGCTTTCTGAACGAGAAGTTTAATCGCGGGGCGGAGAATCAGGCGTTTCTGGTTGAAAGCATTACGGGCATCGAAACGCTCAAGGCGATGGCGGTGGAACCGCAAATGCAGCGGCGCTGGGAGGAACAGCTCGCGGGTTATGTACAGTCGAGCTTTAAACTGCTGAACCTTGGCAATTGGGCGAGCCAAGGCGTGCAGCTTATCAGTAAGCTCGTGACGGCGGCGGTGTTGTTTTTCGGCGCGCGGCAAGTGATTCAAGGTGGTCTTACCGTGGGCGAATTGGTGGCATTCAATATGTTCGCGGGTCGCGTGGCGCAGCCGGTGCTGCGGCTTGCACAGCTCTGGCAGGATTTTCATCAGGCGCGGCTTTCGGTGGCACGGCTTGGCGATATTCTCAACACGCAGCCGGAGCCGAGCTTCACGCCCGGGCGCACGGCGCTGCCAACGATTAAGGGAAATATTGCGTTCGAGCATGTGAATTTCCGCTACCGGCTCGATGGGCCGCCGGTGTTGAGCGATATTACGCTGAACATTCCGGAAGGCCAGGTGCTCGGCATCGTCGGTGCGTCGGGCTCCGGCAAATCGACGCTGACGAAATTGATGCAGCGGCTTTACCTGCCTGAAAGCGGGCGAGTGATGGTGGATGGGGTGGACCTCACCCTCATTGACGTGCCGTGGCTGCGCCGCCAAGTGGGCGTGGTGCTGCAGGAGAACATGCTTTTCAACCGCTCGATCCGCGACAATATCGCGTTGGCCGATCCCGGCATGCCGACGGAACAGGTGATCCAAGCTGCGCGGTTGGCGGGTGCGCACGAGTTTATTCTGGAATTGCCGGAAGGATATGACACGGTCGTTGGTGAGCGCGGGGCAAGTTTATCGGGCGGGCAGCGACAGCGGATCGCGATTGCGCGCGCGCTGATTACCAACCCGCGCATTTTGATTTTTGACGAGGCGACGAGCGCGCTCGATTATGAAAGCGAGCGGGTGATTCAGGAAAATATGCGCCAGATAGCTCAGGGGCGGACGGTGGTTATCATCGCGCATCGCCTCTCGGCAGTACGGCATTGCCACCGCATCATCACCCTCGAACGCGGGCGGATCATTGAAGATGGCTCGCACGACGCGCTGTTGCGCACGAACGGGCGTTATGCATCACTCCTACGAATGCAGGCGGCGTAGATGGAAACTAATATGCCAGCCCCATCTATTTTCCGGCGCATCTCGGCGCGGGTGCAATGGTTTTTTCTGAGTATTGCGATATGGGCGCGCTCGTTCAATAAAAACGATCCTGAGGTGGAGTTTTATCCCGCCGCGCTGGAAGTGCTGGAAACACCGCCCTCGCCTGCAGGCCGCGCGGTGGCTGGTGTCATCATGCTATTCTTCCTCGTTGCGCTCGCATGGGCGATCGTGGGTTCGGTAGATATTATCGCAACGGCGCAGGGCAAAGTGGTGCCGACGGGACGGACGAAAACTATTCAGCCACTGGAGACCGGTGTGGTGCGCGCAATTCACGTGCAGGATGGCCAGGCAGTGAAGGCGGGCGACGTGCTGATTGAGATTGATTCCACCATCAACGAAGCCGAACGCAATCGCTTGCGCACGGAATATATCACGACCAGCTTGGATGTGGCGCGGCTGAAAGCGCTGCTTGGCAATGCAAAAGATCCGGAAGCGAAATTCGTGGCGCCGGAAGGAGCGACGGCGGCGCAAATCGCAACACAGAAATCGTTGCTGCGTAACCAGCTCGATGAAATTCATGCAAAGCTTGCGAGCATCGACCGCCAGTTAGCGCAAAGCGAGGGGAATCGCGAGGCGGTGGAATCGACGATTGGGAAGTTGAATCAATCCATCCCCATGCTCAAATCGCGCGCGAAGATTCGTGAAACGCTGTATGAGAAAGGCTACGGCTCGAAGCTTGAAGCGCTTACCATCGAGCAGGAATTGGTCGAGCATCAGGAAGAATTGAAAGTGCAACACGGGCGTTTGGCCGAAGCCAACGGTGGAGTGGAGTCGTTGCGCGAACAGCGCAAACAAGCGGTGGCGGAGTTTCAGCACACGAATCTCGATAAGCTGACGGAGGCGGAGCAAAAAGCCGCGAGCTTAAATGAGCAGTTACTGCAGGCGGCGCAAAAATTCCGGCTGCAAACTCTTAAGGCACCGGTGGACGGCACGGTGCAGCAGCTTGCGGTGCATACCGAAGGCGGTGTGGTGACGGCCGCGCAAAACCTGATGGCGATTGTGCCGGCGGATAGCCAAATCGAAATCGAGGCGATGATTTCTAACCGCGATATTGGTTTCGTGCGGGCGGGGCAGGAGGTGGAAGTGAAGGTGGATACGTTCAACTTCACGCGCTACGGCCTGTTGCATGGAACGGTGACCTCCGTCTCCAGCGATGCGATTGCGCGCGCGCGAACTCAAGATAAGGCTCAACAAATCGGTGCGGAGAGTGAAGGTAGTGAATTACCCGGGCAGGAATTGGTTTATGCGGCGCGTATTTCGCTCAAGGAAACACGGATGGATGTGGACGGAAATTTCGTCAATCTCACGCCGGGTATGGCGGTGACGGCCGAAATTAAAACCGGTAAACGGCAAATTATCGATTACTTGCTCTCGCCCATTCGTCGCCACGCGACGCAGGCGATGCGCGAGCAGTAAGCCCGGCACATCGCCGCATCATTTATTTAGTGCCACGAGCTGTTCGCGGTCGCGGTGAGCGTGCCGAAGTAATGATCGTTCAGCGTGGTGTGCGTGGTCGTTGTCGGGTCAAACGCTGGGTTAGCAGCTTGGAAGGTCGCCATCGCTTGCACGAGTGTTTGCAGGTTAGCATCGATTTTAAAGTTATCGCTGCCCGCAATTTCCTGCAGTTGATGGAAGTTGGTGGCGCCACCCGCATACCAGTTTTTCACCAAAATTTGCTGGCTGGTGCCGAGCACATCCACCGCCAGATCATTGCCCGAGCGCTGGAACCACAGATGAGTATGCGTGGTTGCAATATCCAGCTCGCCCGATGGCGCAGGCATGGTTGAGTTACCATTATAGATCGCCGTTACGCTGTTGCCTGCGGCGACTTTATAGGTGTCGTTTCCGCCGGCACCTTGCAGCGTATCATTCCCGCCATTGCCGATGAGAATGTTATCGCCGCTATTGCCAGTGAGCGTATCGGCAAAGCCTGAACCAGTGATGTTAGCAAAGTTGGCAAGTTTGCCACCGCCATTATCCTTGCCGGTGTTAAGATTGGCTGCGATGCCCACCGTTGCCCAGCTGTAGGAGATGGTATTCACGCCGGTGCCGCCATCGAGCACATCCGCGCCGCCACCGCCGAGGATGGTATCATCCCCATCGCTGCCGTTGATGATGTTGGCATTGCCGTCACCGGTGAGTGTATCGGCATAGGCCGAACCGGTAAGGTTTTGGATATTGCTGAAGGTGGTGCTGACATTATCCTTATCGGTGACAAGGTTGGATTTTACACCCGCTGTTGCCCAGGCGTAGGAAAGTGTATTGGTACCGGCACCGCCGTCGATCATATCGACGCCACCACCGCCTTGGATAGTATCATTGCCATCACCCGCATCAATATGGTTGGAGTGGCTGTCGCCGATGAGCGTATCGGCATAGGCGGAACCGGTGAGGTAGAGGAAGTTCGTGAAGCTGCTGCCGGTGCTGTCCGTTCCCGTCACGAGATTCGCCGTGACGGCTTTGGTGGACCAAGCATAGGAGAGCGTGTTCGCTCCCGCCCCACCATCAAGCGTATCACCACCACCACCGATGGTGTCGTTGCCGTTGCCGCCAGTGATGTTGTTTGCCGCGTTATTGCCGGTGAGATTATCGCTTGCCGCCGTGCCGACGATATTCTGGAAGTGGGCAAGTGTGGTGCCGGTGCTATCCGTGCCGGTGGCGAGGTTGGCGGTGATGGCCGCCGTGCTCCAGGCATACGATAATGTGTTGATACCGGTGCCGCCATCGAGTGAATCCACCCCGCCGCCACCTTGAATCACGTCGTTGCCGATTCCGCCGAGCAATGTGTTTGCACTGCTGTTGCCAATCAATACATCATCCTGATTTGAGCCGGTGATGCTTTGGAAATTGCTGAATGTGGTGCCGAGGCTGTCGGTGTTGGTTTTTAGGTTGGCGGTGATGCCAGCTGTTGACCATGCATAAGACAGAGTGTTCACCCCTGCCCCACCGTTGAGCGTATCCAGTCCGCCGCCGCCTTGCACTGTATCGTTGCTGGTGCCGCCGGTGATGATATTCACGCTAGCATTCCCGATTAAGCTATTCGCTGCGTTGCCGCCGGTGATGTTTTGGATATTGCTCAGTTTCGCACCGTTGCTATCGGTGCCGGTTTTTAAGTTGACGGTGATGCCAGCCGTGGCCCAAGCATAGGAAATGGTGTTCGTGCCGGTGCCGCCATCCACTGTATCCGCGCCGCCGCCGGTTTGGATGATGTCATTACCATCGCCGCTATTGATGACGTTTGCGTGGCTGTCGCCAATCAAAGTATCGCCTTGAACGGTGCCGATGAGGTTGCTGAAGTTGATGATGATGTCACCTTTATTATCGGTTCCTGTGGTGAGATTCGCGGTGATGGCTTTGCTGGACCAAGCATAGGAAAGCGTATTCGTACCCGCACCACCGTCGAGCGTATCGACGCCGCCATCACCGAGGATGGTGTCATTCGCCGTACCGCCGGTGATGGAATCATTACCCGTACCGCCGGTGAGCAAGCTGTTCGCGTTTTTACCGATAATAATATCGCCATGATTCGAACCAATGACGTTGGTGAAATTGGTGAGGGTGCTACCCGTGCTATCCGTGCCGGTGAGCAAATTGACCGTGATGCCTGTTGCCGACCAGTTGTAGGAAATGGTGTTCGTACCGATGCCGCCATCCAGTATGTCGGCTCCACCATCACCGCGGATGGTGTCGTTACCGCCGCCGCCGCTAATGACGTTAGCTGCAGTGTTGCCAGTCAATGTATCCGCTGCTGCAGACCCGGTAATGTTCTGGAAGCTAATGAGACGACTGCCGGTGCTATCATTGCCGGCTGCCAGGTTGGCAGTGATACCATCACTCGACCAACTATAAGATACTGTGTTCGTACCCGCGCCACCCTCGAGCGTATCGGCCCCGCCGCCGCCTTGGATGGTATCGTCGCCCGCACCGCCATTGATGTGATTGGCGTTACTATCCCCAATGATACTGTCGTTATATTGTGAACCACCAACATGTTGGAAATGGCTAATCTTCGTATGCAGACTGTCGGTACCGGTTTTTAGGTTTACCGACACCGCCGAAGTAGACCCGGTATAGCCGAGGATATTGATACCGCCACCACCATCGACCGTGTCATTGCTGCCAACGACTTCGATGATATCGTTGCCATCTTGGCCGATGATATTGTTGGCGTCGTTATTACCAATCAATACATCGCCTGCATTGTTGCCGATGATATTTTTGACATGGATACGGCCATCCATAGCTTGCCCTGCTGCTGGGTGCAGATCAATCGTCAATGCTCCTGGAAAGTTTGAAACGTCGAGCGTTTCTGCGCCGATGATGTTGTTGTAGATGGATAGCTGACCCGGAAGGATGTTGTGAAGCATCGCCCCTTCGTTTGAATTATCATTCGCTTGTATAAGCGTACTCACCCCATCTTCACTGAGGAACATGCCGATGGGCGCAGCGGAGTTGTAGTTGACGAAATTCAAACTATCATTCGCGCCAAATCCGTAAATATGGTTCCTATTACCGCCAGCAGAGGACATGAACTGATCTGCCCCGCCACCAGCATAGAATGTGACTTGCCCCTTGCCGGCATAAATCGTATCGCCCGCATCATTGCCAACAATGACTTGGTTGCCCCCACCCGCAAAAACGGTTTTCACCGTTGTATCTGCGCCAATACTGAAGTTGCGCGACGCGATAGTGCTCGACGAGCCGGGGTGCAAATCAAGGTAGCTATCTATATCCATGGCCGCCATATTGATCGCCACATTCCCGCTGTTATCCGAGAGCACGTCGCGTGCGGTGGCCCCATTAGGGCTCGTCACATATTCGTCGGTGTAGTAATAGGTATGGTCGCCCCCGGATGAAGTGAAGGCACCATAAACATTCACGGACGCGCCCGTGAGTTCTCCCGTCGGTGCAGTGCCAGGTGCGTAGGAAACAACGATGCGGTAATCCTGATTGCCGAGCTCGCCCCATTCTTTCACTGTGTCGAAGGTGAAATCAAAATCTTGTGGTGTATGGGTATCATCCACCCCCGCCGCCGTGCTTGGACGATTGAGCAACACGCTTGTTACGCCACTCGAGGAGACGAGCTTAATGATCAGATCCGCTAACCGCACTTGGCGAAGTTGTACTCGCACTTCGATATGCTCAGCGTTAATATTAAACCCATGCAAGCTTGCAGGCATATTGAAATCAACGTAGGGCGTGTTGGTGCCTTGATCGTTTGTGAGCACAAAGCCGGTGCCGCTAAATGCATAATTATATGCTGTGCCTCCAACGCTGAAATCACTTTCGCCGCTCGTGTTATATGACGAGTCTTTCCAGCTTAGCGCCAGACGTACGGCCGCGCCGGCATCCACCTCGCCGAAGCCGTAATTATCGCTGGTGTGCATGCCACCGCCATTCCAGTTTTTGGCGTTGTTGTAGGTCCAATCCAACTGTGACGCGTCGTATGGGCTCTTGCTATTTAGGTCGACTTTCTTCGCGGTGAGCGCGAGGATTTGCTGCACATCACGGTAGGTGAGATCCGGGTTTGCTTCGAGCATCAGCGCGACCACACCTGCGACGATTGGTGTGGCAAGTGATGTGCCCGCTGCCATTTGCGATGTATCGCCGAATTGCTGACCATAATCATTCGTAAGCACGGTGCCCGTGGTGGCAATATTATTTGCCGGGGCCGACACAAGAATCGATGCGCCGGGGTTACTAAATGGTTCACCGGAAATCTGCAGTGAACCAAGATCGCTGGGTGCATTGATACCACCGACGGTGATTGCATACCGTGAATCGGTGGTGTTTAGTTCATTGGTATTACGCCCACTGGCGCGGTCGTTACCACCGGCGACAATCACAATAGTGCCAAGCCCATTGCGTCCGTTATGAACGGCATTTTTAAAGTAGTTGGCATATACTGGGTTGTTAAGGAAACTATCGAGGTAGGGAGGACTGATGCCCCAACTGTTATTCACTATGTCAAACTTCGACCAGTTGGATAAATCTGGGTAGGTATAATTTTGTCCATTTTCATCAGGCGTAGTGAACTTATCGATAATTGCTTGGCTATTGATCGTCGCATTATAAGCGACGCCCACTTGCCCTTGCCCATCGCGTGCCGCACCGATAACACCAGCAACCAGCGTTGCATGCGTGCCGATATGATCCATACCCGGCGCACCCGTCGTGGTGAATTCGCCGCCAGCATTGGGAGCGAGGTCGGGGTTAGTGAAATCAACATTTCCGCTTGGGTCGAACACGCCCACTGAAACGCCTTGGCCCGTATAGCCCATGCGCCATGCGGAAAGAACATTCGCCGACTGGATATACCATTCCTGCGTTAGCCCTGCATCGGTTGGTGCATCTGGCGGGAGTAGTGTGACTGTTGCCGTCATGGGGGCGGTGGAGCCCGTCGGTGTACCACCTGGGGAAACTTCCTGCACTACTTCACCACCCGCGAGGTGATAACGGAAGCTCGGGAGACCGTTGAACCCTGCTGTTGGTGTGAAGATGATGGTGGTTTTGTCCGCGCTAAGCGCTACCGTACCACCATTCACTGCGCCTGAAGCACCTGGATTAATGGGGTTGCCGTTGTTATCGACCAAATTATTGATAACTACTGCAGCGCCCGCGTAGTTGATATCGTTCGCCAAAATCGATGTGACGGGAATAATATACGGGCCGTTGCCAGACAATGGGATCACATCATTCACCGGCAAGCCGGCGTTTAAATTCACATCGAGCTGTTTGATGTCGGCGAAGTCGAAGGTTTTGACGTTTTTCATCGTCACGGTGCCGTCGCGGCCGGGTTTTTTGTCGCTGACGGTGAGCGAACCATCCGCATTATGCACGACGGTATAATCCGCATAGGAGCCATGGAACGCCATGACAGAGAATCCGCTCGTGTTACCGATGACGGTCATGTCGCCCGTGCCCGCAAACACCATGCTGTTGTTGGTGCCGAGGATGACGGTGCTGTGACCGGAACTGCCGTAGATGATATCGCTATTGGGTTGGCCGTTGGTGGTGCCGGAGCCACCGTAAATTACATCCGACCCGCTGCCGGCATGGATGACGGAGCCACCTGGCCCTGCTTCGATCAAATCGTCGCCCGTGCCGCCGGAGAGCGCATTATGCGCCGCGCCGCCGATGATGATGTTATTGCCCGCGCCGCCTTGGATAAACACATTCCACGTTGTACCCGATGCGTTGAACACGCCATTGCCTGCCCCGCCGATGACTTCCTGCAGATGCGATGCTGCGAGATCCACGATGATGGGTTTTGAATCCGTCACCTGCGCGATGTTAAAGCCCGTGCCGCCATGCACGGTGGTTTGCGAGTTGATGAGGAACATCGTGTTCCCTGCCCCGCCGGTGAGCGTTGCTGCGCCGATGCCGCCGCCGAGCCAATAGCTCGTCGTATCTCCCGCATCCACCGTAATCACATCGTTCTGATTCGTCGCGAAGATGGCGGTGATGTCACTCGCCAGCACGGTGCCCGAGCCTGTATCCGTGATTTGGCCGTGGTTCATCACGAGGTTGCGCGCTGTTGGATTTTTATCGATGTAGCTGTTGGTGTTTGTTGGGTTGCCTTCCGCCGAGGAGTTGATGATGACGTCACCGTGCGCATCGATCGTCACATCGCCGACCGCATTGGTTTGGAAATTTACCGCCGCGATGGCACCTGTCGCTGTCGTGCCATCCGCTTTTTTGTAGGTGTAGGTTGTGCGGTTCGTTACCGTGCTGCCTTCGATGCTTTCGCCGGAGTTGCCGCTGCCGGTTAGGCTGATGCTGGTGATGCCGAGCTGCGCGAAGCTTTTCAGCTCGCCCGCATCGGTGATGCCATCAGCATCCGCGTCCTGCCAGACTTTGAGTTCTTTGAAATACGAAACATTGGTGGCCGGGTCGATGAGCGACGTGACCACGTTGAAGGCGGTGGAACCCGGCTTGGCGAGGGCTGCCAGTGCGGCGAGGCCATCGGCATAATGGCCCGGCGTCGATCCGCCGCGGAAGAATTCGCTGAGCGTTTCGGTGATGTCGTTGATCTTGCCGTCCTTGTTGAGATCCAGCGCGATGATGCCGGTGCCCGTTTGCGTCCAGCTCGTATGATGCTGTTTCCCATCCGCCAACCCATTGGGGCCGACATTGGTGTCGAAGTAGGTGTTGTTGTTGATCCAGTTGGTGAGGTTGATGCCATTGCCCGTGATGTCGATCAGCAGTGGGTCGATGTTTTGTAACTTGGGAGATTGGAACTGCGCATCGCCGAAAATTGCGCCGTAAAGAGTAGAGACAATGGGTATGGAATAACCATCCGAGCTTGACGACAGTTGTTTCACTACATCCTGCGTTGAGGGCAGTAATTCCTGTGCTGCTATACGATAACCACCAGCAATAACACTCGCCGCAGCGTTATTAAACAATCCATCCGTATTCGCATCCGGGAACGTCGTCAGGTAATCAATACCCGCGAGCAACGCACCGCCTGCTACCGCTGTGGCATATTCCGCGCTGGAGGGATTTGATCCCAATGCCCCACCCAACCCCAACACTTCCAGAATCGGAATACGGCTGTTGTCGATCGGACCAGTGGGGATGGTGGGTCCCACCTCGTTATTCACGCTGGATCGCAAATCCTGCAGCGTGGAGAAATCACCGATATTAAAATTCAGCGTCGGGCGATAGATCGGCACCTCATTCGTCCACGCGCCG
>JBGAJE010000032.1:0-13583 GCA_044225085.1 Rickettsiales bacterium
TTTGCAGGATTTCCCAGATGTGAGTGGGATTGATGCGGATGTGCAATTGGTGGCGGACATGGACCGCGTGCGTGATATTTGCAATGCATCGCTTGCGATCCGTAATAAACTCAATATTCGGGTGAGGCAGCCGCTCAAGAGCATTCGCATTGCGACCGATAGTGACATTGCCCATCAATGGCATGCGCGCTACGGTTCTCTCATTGCAGATATCATCAAAGACGAAGTGAATGTGAAATCCGTCGAGGAAGGCGATATGTATGTGGACGATGTCGCCACCAAAAAGCTTGCGATCAATTCGGCCATCCTTGGAAAACGCCTACCTCAAAAAATGAAACAGATTTTGCCCGCGTCTAAAAAAGGTGAGTGGGAAGTAGGTGCAAATGGCATCGTCATCGTCGCGGGAGAGACGCTGCAGGCTGGAGAATATGTGCTCTCGCTTGAACCTAAGGCTGGGTATACCGAACGTTCGCAACCCCTTTCAACGAACGATGCGTTGGTGATTCTCGATACTGAAATCACCCCCGAACTCGAAGCCGAAGGCCGTGCGCGTGACCTTGTGCGGATGATCCAACAAGCGCGGAAGGATGCGGGGTTGAACGTGGCGGATCGGATTGCGCTCGCGATGGATGTGCCGGTGGATTTCAAAGCGGCACTCGCAACGCATCGTGATTATATCGCCGAGCAGACGCTGGCGGTTTCCATCGCGGAAGGCAGTGCCGGCGCGGCGCAGAAGATGACGCAGGAGCTCGATGGCGAGCAATTCATCATCGGCATCAGTAAGGCGGCGTGATGCGTAGAATGACGTCATTGCGAGGAGCAAAGCGACGTGGCAATCCACCTTGGAGGGCCACCAAGGAAAATGGATTGCCGCGCTACGCTCGCAATGACGAGGAGGTATGCTCATGAGCGCGGGAACCCCACATGTTGGCGTGATTGGCGCGGGGGCGTGGGGGACGGCGCTAGCGATGCTGGCCAATCGTGCGGGCAGCCGGGCGACGTTGTGGACGCGTAATACGCAGGTGATTGATTCCATCCGCACGCGGCAGGAAAATGCACAGTATTTGGCGGACCAGTTCATCGACCCGGCGATTGGGGTGACGGACGATAGCCGGTTCATCAGCGGTTGCGATATGTTGATTCTCACCATTCCCGCGCAGTCGCTGCGCACGGTGGCGATTTCGCTGTCGGATATGGTGCCGGCGAATTTGCCGCTGATTATTGCGACGAAAGGCATTGAGCGCGGGTCGCTGATGTTGATGAGCGAGGTGGTGGGGTCGATTCTGCCACATAACCCGTATGCGATTCTCTCCGGCCCCAATTTTGCACGCGAGGCGGCGGCGGGGTTGCCGACGGCGACGACGCTGGCGACGCATCACACGGCGATTGTCGATAAAATTACTTTTGCGCTCGGGGGGAAATATTTTCGGCTGTATGTAAATGACGACCCGATTGGCACGCAGGTGGGCGGTGCGCTCAAAAATGTGCTCGCGATTGCGGCGGGGATTGTGGATGGACGTGGCCTCGGTGAAAATGCGCGCGGGGCGTTGATTACGCGTGGCGTGGCGGAGATTACACGGCTCGCAAAAGCCAAAGGTGGCGATGAAGAAACGTTGATGGGACTTTCGGGCTTGGGGGATATTATGCTTTCTTGCACCAGCAAAAAGTCGCGCAACTATGCGTTGGGGCAGATGATCGGTCGCGGTGGCGCGATGCGCTCGACGGGATTGACGGAGGGAGTTGCGACGGCTGAGTCGGTTACGCAGCTGGCGCGCAAACTTGGGGTAAGCATGCCCATCGCTTTTGCGGTGCAGGATATTTTGAGTGGGACGGTTGGGGTCGATGCCGCAATTACCAGACTACTCGAGCGGCCGATGGGCATGGAAATATAGGTATTTTCAATACCTTATGTTGATTATGCTGGATCCCCACCTGCGCGGGGATGATGGATGCGTAAGGCGCAAAGTGCCTAACTCGCATCCGTCAATTGTCACAGAACTGTCATCCTACTGGTGAGCCGACATGGTATAGTAAAGGCTAGGTAAAAGCTTTTTTACTGGCAGTTTTATGGCAATGATTGGCGATTTTGACGAAGGCTACACACGGACAGGCACTAGCTTGCTCAGCCGGTGGTCGAGCGCGCTTAGCTTCATTCCGTTTTTCCGTAATTTAAAAGGCGTACTGGAAAATATCCCCATTATCGGTGGCACGCTGACGGCGGTGCTTGGTTATGCGGGTACGATCGTCGAGACATTTGGTTGGTTGCTGAATGGGCAAGTTGGCAGTGCGCTGACGGCCGCAGCAGCAGGCACCGTTGCGACGACGGTGAATGCGTTTTCAGACACGGTGTTCTGGTGGGCGAATGCGCTTACGGGCATGACCACGGGCCAAAGCCTTGGTAATCATGCGCGGGCACTGACAGAATCCATGATTGGCGGTGTAACGGGCGCGTTGGGGATGAAGCCAGAGGTGCTGCAATCGCATACGGTTGGCATTGGCTCGATTGGCGGCGGGGCAGCACCGCAGCAAGCAGGGCCGGGTTATTGGGCGTCGCGCGCTTCGCAGGAGCGTGGTCAGAATGCCAATGAGGCATATACGCGCTACATGAGCGGCGAGGGTGGAGTTCACCTTAATGAATTAAGTTCGGCAACAGCGGGCCGGGCGTAAAAGGATAAACTATAAAAATAATAAGGTGTGTGTTATGGCAAGTGCGATGAAACAAATGCAAGTATGGGAACAGAAATATTACGACATCACGGAACTCTACGCGTTGGCGGAAGAGTTGCTGGCAACTGTGCCCACCGCAGCGGACCCCGAAGCGCAGCTTCAATTGGTGGATGCGCTGATTGAGACAATCGGTGAATCGGCCGATGTGCTGAGCGATGAGTATATCGCGCTTTGCGAGGGCGTGGCTCAGCAGAAGCAAAAGTCAAAAACCAAAGTTGAAGGGGCATTGCGGCGGATTTATGTTGCGATGCATGATGTGACCACTCGTGCACGCGATACGAAGAATGCGGCGTTGATGGTGATTAAAAAAATCAAGCGCCAGCTGGAGATGGTTGTCTCGCATTTCGTCGATTTCCTGACGCTTTCGCTCGATCGCATCATGCAGAAGCAGGATGTGGATGAAATTCGCGCACGCCACGCAAATATTGCGTTGATGTTGACGCAGCTAGGTCACGGCGCATAAGTTACGGCATGGCCGTTCTTGATTTAGTTCTCGCTCCCGATCCGATTTATAAAACTGTCTGTACGCCTATTGTGGCGGTGGATGATGCTGTGCGCGCACGGCTTGCGGATATGATGGAAACGCTTCACGCTTATCATGCGATGGGCATTGGTGCGCCGATGGTGGGGATTACGCAGCGGCTGGTAACGATTTCGCTCGAGGATGATGCAGGTGTGCTGCATGAATATGCGATGGTGAATCCGGTCATTACGGAGCGTTCGGCGGGTATGAGTACGATGGAAGAGGCGTCGATCACGTTTCTGGGTATCAGTGCGCCGGTGACGCGGCCTGCAGCGGTGACGGTGGAGTATCTCGACGCGCAAGGTGCCAAGCAGGTGGTGAAAGCGACCGGCATTCTCGCAGTGTGTTTGCAGCATGAGATCGATTACCTCGATGGGAAAACGATTCTCGATTATCAGCCGCCGGTGAAGCGCGACACGCTTAAGCGGAAAATGGAAAAGGCAAAGCGCCTTGGGCCAGTGCCGCATGTGCATGGTGCACATTGCAACCATTAATCGTTCGTATTTAGAAAACCGATGTTGGGCGGTGGAAGCTTGGTGCGACCGGCATCTGGAACGATTGCATGTGGCGGATCTGATGCGCGGCATCGGGATCTTGCATCGCTTCTTGGGTGAGTTTTTGCCATTGGTCGCGCATGAGGGCAGCGAGGGCGACTGCCATGCCGACGCAGTGTGTCGTCGCGGCGGCTTTGGCGAGAAGATTGACGACGCCGAGTGCATCGTTTGCGGCTTGCACTTTTTCGGTGATGGGCATGCGTGGGTCGCTGAGGGCGCGGTCGAAGGCGACGAAGGCGGCACGGGTTTGAGCAATTTCGGCATCGCGGAACGTGCGGTTGGGATTGGCATCGAACGGATGGTGGGCCAGGAATTGATCGAAGCGGATGGCAAAGCATGCGCCGTAAGGATCGTTGATGCGAGTGATGCCGAGGGCTTCCGCTTCTTGCAAGAAGGCGGGAATTTCTTCGTGCAGGAGGTGTGCGGCGTGGGCGAGATGTGGTTCATCGGCCAGTGTGGCGTCGCGTTTGGTGATTTGACGTTGGAAATAATTCAGTAGCTCAAGCGCATTGACGGTGCGGCCGATGGCGCTGCCGGTGGACTTGGCGGTGAGGATGCTATCGATGACGGTTTGCAGATAGGCAAAATCATTTTGCGCATCGGCCTCGGTGGCGAGCCACGCACCATGAACGCCGGCGAAGCCGTTGAGCTGCTGATGCACGCAGCCGACTTTCACTTTCAGCGCGTCGGTATCGATGAATGGTGACGGGTTTGTCATGCCTGGTTTCCTAGCTTTATCCTGTGATTCTAGCACGAATCAGTTAAGGATTGCTTAATGGAATGGGGGATAAAGCGAGGAAATATCGGGTGAATTGGGGGATTTGGTGGCTGAGCTGGCCACAAAAAAGGGCGCCCGGAGGCGCCCTTTTCGCTTCTTTTTCAAGGAAAAGCTTAATTCGAGTAGTACATTTTGAACTCGATGGGGCTCGGGGTGGTTTCCCACTTGAGCAGCTCTTCCATTTTCAGGTCGATATAGGCATCGAGCTGTTCGTCGGTGAACACGTCGCCTTTTTTGAGGAAGGCGCGGTCGTTGTTGAGCGCGTTGATGGCCTCACGCAGCGAGCCTGCGACCGTTGGGATGTCTTTCAATTCCTCGGGTGGCAGGTCGTAGAGGTTTTTGTCCATCGCATCGCCAGGGTGGATTTTGTTCTCGATGCCATCGAGGCCTGCCATCAGCAATGCCGCGAAGGTGAGGTATGGGTTACCTGAGCTATCCGGGAAACGGGTTTCGATGCGCTTGGCTTTCGGGCTTGCCACATACGGGATGCGGATCGACGCCGAACGGTTGCGGCTTGAGTAAGCGAGCAGTACCGGTGCCTCATAACCTGGGACGAGGCGCTTGTAGCTGTTGGTCGAACCGTTGGTGATGGCATTGAGCGCCTTCGCGTGTTTGATGATCCCGCCGATGTAATAGAGGCAGGTTTCCGACAGGTCAGCGTAGCCGTTACCCGCGAACAGTGGCTTGCCGTCTTTCCAGATCGACTGGTGCACATGCATGCCGGAGCCGTTATCGCCGAAGATGGGCTTCGGCATGAAGGTCACGGTTTTGCCGTAGGTGTGGGCGACGTTTTGGATGACGTATTTATATTTTTGTACGTTATCCGCCGTGAAGGTGAGGGTGCTGAAATCGAAGCCGAGCTCATGTTGCGCGGGCGCTACTTCGTGGTGATGCAGCACAGGGGTGATGCCCACCTCGGCAAGCGTGGCGAGCATTTCGCCGCGCATATCGACGGCGGAATCGACCGGTGCGACGGGGAAGTAGCCGCCTTTGGTCGCCGGACGGTGGCCGAGGTTACCGCCTTCGTAGATTTTGCCGGAGTTGGATGGGAACTCTTCGCTATCGAGCTGCACGAAGCTGCCGAACATGCCGGAATCGAAACGCGCATCGTCAAAAATGAAGAACTCAAGCTCAGGGCCGAAGTAAGCCGTGTCGCCGATGCCGGTGTATTTGAGGTAGGCTTCGGCCTTTTTGGCGGTCGAGCGTGGGTCGCGGCCGTAAGATTGGCCAGTCGAGGGCTCGATGATGTCGCAGTTGATGACGAGGGTTGGTTGCGCCGTGAACGGGTCCATGAACGCAGTTTTGGTGTCGGGCATCAGGATCATGTCGGATTCGTTGATGCTTTTCCAGCCGGCGATCGACGAACCGTCGAACATGATGCCGTCTTGGAAGCTTGCTTCATCGACTTTGTTGGCGATGTAGGTGGTGTGCTGCCACTTCCCGCGCGGGTCGGTGAAGCGGAAATCGACGAACTGAACGTCCTTTTCCTTGATGGTGGCGAGAATTTCCTTGGCTGACATGGTGGCTTCCTTTCGTGGTTTATCGTAATTTAAATAGCGTTGGGTCCGCGCTCGCCGGTGCGGATGCGGATGGCATCCTCGATGGCGGAGACGAAGATTTTTCCGTCGCCGATGCGGCCGGTCTGTGCAGCGGCGACAATGGCTTCGATGGTTTTCTCGACCATGTCGTCATTGACGATGATCTCGACCTTCACTTTCGGCAGGAAGTCGACCACGTATTCCGCGCCGCGATAGAGCTCGGTATGGCCCTTCTGGCGGCCGAAGCCGCGTGCCTCAACCACCGTGATGCCCTGCAGGCCGATTTCCTGCAGCGCTTCTTTCACGTCGTCGAGTTTGAAGGGTTTGATGATCGCTTCGATTTTTTTCATGGGGCTCAATTTCCTATAAAGGCCCTTTTAGTCAGCAATCGTGGTGCCAGATAGCAAAAAATTTTGATAGTAGCGATTTATCATGGGGTAAGCATGATAACTTAAAGTTCGCACCTGTTGGAGACTGCTGCTTGCAGCGGCGCGTTGCTTAATTAATGAGCAATGTGCTGATTAAACGGTGAGCATATTTGCCACAACGAAATCTAATAGGTTGTAGAGCGCTGAAAAAGAGAATGCGCTGCTTCTATGGATACAATTTTTACGCTAATATCTTAAGGGATATACAACCAAACATAAGAATCGCATAATCAATATAGGTTCATCAATATGTTAACGACCTCAGACAAAGGGCGTCTGGAACGGATTCAAATATTGATTGTAGTAAGTAGCCCGAGTGCGGCTGACCTTATTAAGCGTATGTTCATGGAGCTTGGATTTACCACGGTGCGTACGGCTATGAGCACGGCTGAAGCGATTCAGATTATGCGCCAGTTGCGGATCGACTTGATCGTGACGGATTGTGAGATTAAGCCCGGGACGGATGCGGAGCTCCATAAGTTGAAGATTCCGGCACGCGCGCAATTGGAGTTGACGGGCATTCATTTTGTCGAGCGGTTACGGCGTTCTCCGGCCTCGCCGAATCCCTATCTGCCGGTGGTGATGTTAATGAGCCATGCCAGCGGGCAGATCGTGCTAAGTGCACGGGATGCTGGGGTGAATGAGATTATCATTAAACCCATGGATGCACCGGATTTCTGTAGTCGGATTATTGCGGTGGTTGACCAACCCCGCAATTTTGTGACGGCCCCGACCTATAAGGGGCCCTGCCGCCGGCGTAAGACAAATGGTGTGGCACCACCAGGTAAAAAAGAGCGCCGAACGCGGGAAATTCGTATTCTTCGGTCGGATGAAATTCACGTAGCGTAGGGGATAGAATGTTGAAGCGTGCGCCGGTGACCGTCATGGAGGGCAATCATCAGTTAAAGACGATGTTGGGTGCGGATTTTCGCCTTGGCGATGCGATTACGCCCGAGAAGATCGCCGCATGTCAGCACATGGTCGACCAGGCACGACAGGGTTTTTTTGAGGAAAGCGAGGCGCAGCTGATTGCGCTCGAGACCATGGCTGAGGCGGTTAATAAGGACGCGGCTGTTATGCCGGCCCAAGTGGAGCAAGCGGAGACATTGGCTTTTAATATCAAAGGTCAGGCTGCACTCTATGGGTTTGGCTTTATTTCGGGGATTTGCGGGCGGATGGTGGCGGTGGTGACGTCACGTAAACTTTCAAATGCCAAAAAAGCGCAGGCATTCGTGAAATTGACCCATGTATTGCGTATGGCCTACCGCCATAAGATTACGGATGAAGGGGCTGAGCTTGGGGCGCATTTGCTCGAAAATTGGGGTCTTGAGCGCTAAATTGCATCTGTCCGATCAGCAGACTTGATTTTTCATGGGCGATCGCGTTAATTGCGGCCCTCTTGTATGGCGGGTGTAGCTCAACTGGTTAGAGCGCTGGTTTGTGGTACCAGAGGTTGCGGGTTCGACCCCCGTCACTCGCCCCAGAATTTCTCGTTTAAAAGTCCCTCACTTCGTTCAGTGTACTTTTAAACGATTTAGAATCATGAAGTTGCCGTCCTTGAGGCGGCTCGGCGGACGGCAATTGTTTTATTATGTTAAGCTCGGTCCTGCGAATTGCATCCAGCCGTGATCTATAAATTTACCATCGAAGCGGCGGCCTTGGGCAGCGTGGATTTTGGGGAGTTCGGCCCACGGTACATTGGGATTGGTGTGATGGGTCTCGTGATAGTTGCCATGCAGAAGTAAGAGAGAAGCCAGGCTTGGTAGAGCCAGCTCTTTGCCGGGTTTACTATTATCGCGCGGGGTGGCGTAGTGATAAATATTATCCATGAAGGAAATCACCACGGCACGGATTATCAGGAAGGTGACGAGATAGGGCCATTGGGCGCCATAGGCGTAAAAGGCAATGGCGTAGAGAAGGGTGGAGAGAAAAGCATCGACGCGCAGGGAGCGGATGTTGTTTTTTTCGTAGAAGAACCGCTCACCGGCAACGGCGACTTGCTCATACTCCTTCAGGAAACTTGCGCGGGCGGTGCGCATGAAAATTCGGTGCGGTAGGATGGCGAGCATCCAGCCCGTCGTGAGTTCTGAGAGGTACAGGCCGAAGAGCAGGTGAAAATAATATTTCACCTGCGTCCTCCAGTCCGCGTTGGCGTTTGGCTCGGCATGCCAATCGCGGTTGAGCTTGTGATGCATCAAATGGCCAAAACGCAGCACTTGGAAGGAGGGGCCCATCAAAATCGCGAGGGTGCGTCCCATAAGCTCATTTACGCGCGGGGCGGAGAAGAGGATTTTGTGAATTGCTTCGTGAATCAGGCCCCAGTGGACGATGTTGAGCCAAGCCATCGGCATAAAAATCAGCAACCATGCATGAGCATGGGGCAGCAAGGTTGGTAGTGCGAAAAGGATGAGCGCATGAAGGGCGACGAGCGTTATGCAAATCGCCGCGTTCGCACAATAAGGTATGGAATGCTGTGTGATGGCGCGTGACATGGTGTGTAGTTTCCATGCGGGGCCGTAAAAAATCCGTTCGAGTGTGAAGAAGGCGGTATAAAAGCCTTATGAGTGCTTATGGTGGCTAAGGCCATGGGCAGAGCGGCGCAGTAGCACAATCATCGGAATATTCAGTAGCGAGAAAATGAGAAGCACATGCGAAACGGTAAAATGTTCAGCGAATAGCACGGCAGCGGCGATGGATGCGAGTGCGATGAAAAGTGCATTCATGACATTGTTGCTGGCGATTGCGCGGGCGCGCTCGTGCTCGGCGCTTTGGGTTTGGAGTTGAGTGTAAAGTGGCACAATGAATATGCCCCCGCTGAATGCCATCATGAGCAGATCGAAGGCGAGGCGGATATGGTCGAACGAAGCGCTCAAATACGCAATAAGGCCAACGAGGGCTTCCTGTGTGGGCATGGCGGTGTGATAGCCAACCCAGCATAGATCAAGGCCGAAAAGGCAGACGCCAGTTAGGGCGAGCGGGGAGACGTTGCGCGCGTGTAGGCGCTTCAGAATGAATGGGCAAGCAAAAGAGCCCAGTGCAATGCCGATAGTGAAAAGGCCATTGAACAGCGTGACGACGCGCTCATTCGCGCCGAGGACGTCTTTGGTGAAGACAGGGAGTTGGGTAAGGTAAATCGCGCCGATAGCCCAGAACCAGGAGATGCCAAGAATCGGTACCACAAGGCTACGGTTGGTAATTGCTTGGCATACCATCCCCCAGGTGCTTTGCAGGATGTTGTAATTGAGTTTGATTTCCTTTTTCATCACATGGGTGACGGGAATCAGCCACGCGGCGATAACGCCCATGAGACTCGCAAGGACAAGGGTTGCTGCCACCATCTCGATGCCGTGATGGCGCATGACGAGTAAGCCACCAAGCAGCGTGCCGAGAAGAATGCAGAGAAATGTGCCTGCCTCAACAATGCCATTGCCGAGGAGGATTTCGCCTTTACTGAGCAACTCGGGCAGGATGGCGTATTTGGTGGGGCCGAAGAAGGCGGCTTGGGTGCCCAGGAGAAAAAGAATCACCATCAATGCCCAGGCATGTTGGTAGAGCAGTGCAATGCTTGCTAAGGTGACGAGCGCAAGTTCAGTGAGCTTGAGGATGCGCACAAGGCGGTGTTTGGGCATATGGTCCGCGAGTTCACCGGCGAGACCGGAGAAGAGAAAGAACGGTAAGATGAACGACGCAGAGGCGATGCTGATAAGCACGCCTGCATCCACACCAATTTTGCTGGCGAGGAAATAGGTCGTGAGAATGATGAGCGCGTTTTTGTAGTAGTTGTCGTTGAACGCGCCGAACGCGATGCAAGTAAAAATCGGCCCGAAACGACGGCTCTTGATTAGTGTGAGAAAAGACATGGCGATGACTTAAGCAACGATGGGTCAAATGTCCACGCTAAAAGCCTAAGCGGCTGTTGCTAATCGATGCCGCAGTTGCGAGATGACTGCTTCAGCGACGGGAATCGACGAGGCGGGATTTTGGCCAGTGATGAGTGCGCCTTCAATCACAACGTTGGGCATAAAGGGGCGTTCCTTCACGGTAATGCCACCGAGGGCGCGTAGGCGAGACTCGAGCAAGAAGGGGACTTTCTCGGCGCTGCCGACGGTGGTTTCCTCTTCATCCGTAAAACAGGTGAAGCGATGGCCTTTGATGAGGGCCTCGCCAGAAGGTTTGGTGGCGAGCACTAAACAGGCTGGACCATGGCAGACAGAAGCAAGCGGTGCGCCTTGGGCATAAAAATGCTCAACGGTTTGTTTAACAGAAGTGTCAGTTGCGAAATCTTCCATCGTGCCGTGGCCGCCGGCGAAGAAGACAGCGTGGTAATCATTCAGATTAAGGGTCGATAGTTTTTTTTGTATTAGCGAGGGAAGCTTGGGCGGTGCGGTCAGCCTCGAAGCGGCGGGTCGAGGCAGTGAGATGTTCTTCCCTGGAGGCTGGTTGGGTCGAGCGGTGCGCCGCCACCTTTGGGCGAGGCGAAGGTGATATCATAGCGCGCATCGAGGAATGTGTAGTAGGGCGCGGCGATTTCTTCGTACCACGACCCGGTGAGCTGTTTGCCCATGCGGTTCGCAGAAGTCACGACGAGAAGAATATGAGGATTATGCATGGTGGACTCCTATCACGATGTGAACGCGGATATATCCTCTTTCAGCACGCGGGTATTGTACGACTTTGGGGGCGGGGCGGCTAGTGAAAAATCGCGTTAATTGGCCATTTGTGGGACGCCGAGATAGGCATAAAGCGTAAGGCCAATCGGCACAAAAATCAGGAAGGCGAGGATGGTTATCAATAGCTTACGACGTATGGGTAGGGTGGGATGTAACATTACAGGCCAGGCAATGAGGGTGGTGACGCCAAAGCATAGGTAAAGTGCGAAGACGATGAATGAAGTCATGATGGATTTCCTATATTGGGTCGCGTGACGCGGCGGAGGATGATCGCGCCGATGATGAGAAGTAAAAGCGGAGCGAGCCAAAGTAGGGCGGTGTTATTCTCGAGTGGGGGCTTCATGAGGATATGTTCGCCATACGCATTGCGGAAAAAAGTGAGAATCTCGCTTTCGCTTTTGCCATCGGCGACCATGGTGCGGATGCGGGCACGCATTTGCGCGGCGAGGGCGGCATCCGATTCCGCGAGCGATTGGCCTTCACAGACGACGCATTTGAGTTCATGAAAAATCACGCGCGCTTGCGCCTCTTGTGCCGGATTGGCGAGTGGCTGCTCGATGGTAGTGGCGTGCGCGCTGGTGTAGAGCAGAACGCTGAGCAAGAGAGTGAGAAAGCGGGTGCTAAAGGCCATCGTTGACCTCGTTTTGCACTTCCCATCCATGCATGAGGGTGGCGAGCATGGCGGCAAGTGGGCCGGTGCGCTCATTGACATTGAGTGGGCCGGGGATGTGGTAACGGACTTGGCTATTCACATCGATCACGAAGGATTCCGGGATGCCTTTGATGCCGAGTGCCATGGTGGCGTTGCCTTTGGGGTCGAGCCAGATCGTGTCGAACGGGTTGCCATGTTGCTTGAGGAAAACATGCATGTTTTTTGGGTCGTCATTCCACACGACGCCGATGATTTTTATGTCGGGGAATTGTTTCTTCAGCGCGATGAGTTCCGGCATTTCCGCGGCGCATGGAGTGCACCAACTCGCGAAGAAGTTGATGAAGGTGACTTGATTTTTTAGCGAGGCCTGTTGCCATTTTTGTTTGCCGGTGAAGGGCTCAAGTGTGAGGGCAGGCAAATCAGTTGGTGTTTGTTCGCCCACCATTTTCGGTGCAGTTTTACCGAGAAGAATGAGGGCCAGGAATAAAGCGACCACAAGAAAGGTGAGTACGGGAATCAGGCGCATGGCTAATCCTCTCGTTTGCGAAGGGAGGTGAAGAGGGCGATGATACCGCCAATGCCAGCGAGCAGGAACCCAGCCCAAATCAATTGCTGGCCTGGGGTGACATACATGCGGATGCCAAGGGCGGATTGGTTTTTATCAGCGTTGTAATTGGATTCGCCGAGGACGACGTAAATATCGCGCAAGGGGGTGGAGTAGAGTGCTGCTTCAGCCGTTTGCATTTGGCGGATGGGATAATAGCGCAGCTCGGGCGATAGATCGGTGATGAAGTGGCCGTGATACTCCACGCGTAAGGTGGCGCGGCGGGTGATGAAGTTGGCTTCCTCGCGTCGTTCGGCGGCGATGAGGTGGATGGTATAACCACCGGCTTGCATGGGTGTGCGAGCGTCGAGCGGGAGTTCGTAGGTTTGTTTCAGCGTGGCAGTGAGGCCTATGCCGAGGACGAAGAGGGTAAGGCCTGCATGGGCTGTGGCGCTTGCAATATGGCGTAAGCCGATATCGGAGAATAGCCGCACCTGCGCGCTACGCATACGGGCGAGGTAGTGGTAGGTGCCAAGCGCGAGGATGGAACTGAGGGAAATGCTCACCATTGCTAATGCCGAGGGTGGCGAGATGAGGGCAATGGCAATGAGGATGGCGACGATTAGTGCAGGGGCGAGATTGCGCAGTGCGGTGCGGAGTTGGGTGCGGTTGGTGCTGTCCCATGCGATCAGCGGGGCGAGGGCGGCGAGGAGGGGAAGGGATGCTGTCATTGGTAGAAAGGTCGCGTTGAAATAAGGGGGGCCGACGGAGATACTGGGTTGGTGCATCAATTCCAGTGCGAGCGGGTAGAGAATGGCGATGAGAATAATGCCCGCTGCCGCGACGAGTAGCAGGTTGTTGATGAGAATGAGCCCACTGCGCGAGAGGAGATTCACAGGTTTGGTAGGCTTGGCGCTGGTGAGGCCGTAGACTAGTAACCCACCACCGCTGATGATTACGATATAGCCGAGGATGAACATGCCGCGCGCAGGATCGGAAGCGAAGGCATGCACCGAGGTGATGAGGCCCGAGCGGACGATAAACGTGCCGATAAGCGACATGGTGAAGGCGAGAATTGCGAGTAATGCTACCCAGCGTGCAAGTTGGCCGCGGCGCTCGAGCACGAGGTTGGAGTGGATGAGGGCGGTGCCGACGAGCCAGGGGAGGAG
>JBGAJE010000033.1:0-4027 GCA_044225085.1 Rickettsiales bacterium
TCCATGTGTTGGGGGCGCGTTCCGCTGTTTTTGGCGGCGTATAAAGCGTGATGGGTGACGTGCTCGACGACGCCTCTAGCATTTGCGTGCTTGATAATGCGTGGATGGCAGCAGGGCCGCGAGTACTGCACCGGCTACACCAGTGGCAATTGCGGCGTTATGCGATGCTGCAGCAGCGCCGGGCGAAAAAATATGGAAGCCATATCAGGGCTGGCGAGTGCACCCATATTCGCTGCTGTTTGCGGGCTAATGACGCCAATGGAGGCCGCTACCAATCCAGCCCAGTACTGCACTGATGGCGTGGCCGATGCGGAGATCACTGTATCCGTAATAAAAGGCCCAACAGAAGTTTTTAGCCATTCAGGTATCGTGACACTCCGAACGTACAGAACCCGAACCACTATGTTCGACTTCCGATTTGCGCGAGGGCGGTGCCTGCAGGGGCTCCACCAAATAACCATGCCGCGCCATAATATGCTCCG
Source organism: Rickettsiales bacterium (assembly GCA_044225085.1). Classification (GTDB taxonomy): domain Bacteria; phylum Pseudomonadota; class Alphaproteobacteria; order Rickettsiales; family UBA3002; genus QFOX01. The sequence continues at coordinate 483 of JBGAJE010000033.1, forward strand.
ATGCCGACGGCGGCGACGGCTGTTACGGCGACTATGCCCTTAATCACCCCACCCCATTTGATGCGGGTGACGGTGCTGGTGGTTTTCGTGGTTTCACCAAGCGTCGCGGCGCCATAACGTGGGGCGGTGGGTGCTGCGGTTTGTTGGTCCATAAGCCATAGCCTTTAGAATTCTACAGCTTGAATCTAGCACAGAGCACGGAATAGTTATGTGACAGTTCTGTGAAATTTCGCCCTTAAGAGGGGGCCTAGTGGCGGGTGCCGTAAGCGAGGGCGTCGAGGCGGTGGATGCGCTCGTAAAGGGCGAGGCGTTCCAGAGATAAATCAGGTAATGGCATTAACGCAGGGCGTTGGGCTGGTGGTCCAGGCAGATTTCCGGCATCGAGACGGTAGGACTCGTTGGCCTTATCCTCATCCATTTGGCCGGCATAGACAGCGCGGCGGACCATCAACCAGGCCATGACGCTGATGAGGCGCGTGGTGACGCGGCTCATTTCGTTGGCATAGATGGCTTGGCGGTTGGGCTCGATGCTGGCGCGTTCTTCGGAGCCGCGCGACTCCGAAATATTGATGCGCTTCGAAGAAGGCCAAGCGTCTCATTGAATACGCCGGTAAGCCAGGCACCTGGGTATCGTTTGTTACTTGCCGTGCGACTTGGCGCATAGGCCATCCTCCTGGCACGGCCCCATGGACGGGCTCTTGGGGTCAGCGTAACAAGTGGGGTAAAGATTAGCTTAACATTAGCTAGTGTTTTGGCTTATAGTGGGCGTGCGTGCAGGATACGGGCGCGAAAATGGTTTTGAACGGACAGCCATTCGTTTTATGCATAACATGGATGATAATTCAGTAAAATCAGTATGGATAACGGCGAACGCCGGGAGCAGTAAGACGACGACGCTCACGGAGCAGGTCGTCGGGCTGCTGCTGCGTGGATGGGCGGAACGGATTTATTGCATCACCTACACGAAGGCGGCGGCGATGAGAATGCGGCACCAGTGTAACCGGGTTGCTGCGGCGATTGTTGTTGATGCCGGAGGCGGAGTGCCGAGTGCTGGTGGCACGTTTGACGGGAGTGGCGCCTGACGAGGCGCAACTTACATTGGCGCGCGGATTGTTCGGGCGCGTGCTCGATAGCCCGACCGGTGGATTGCAGCTGACGACCATTCATGGATTTTGCCAAACGATTTTGCGACGATTTCCGCTCGAGGCGGGGGTGGCACCACAATTTACCGTGCTTGATGAAGCAGCGGCGGATGAGGTGATGCGTCGGGCGAAGCATCGATTGTTATCGGGCGTGGAGTCGGGGGATACTTGGTTGACGACGGCGCTGGCGCTGATTGGTGATCGCAGCGGTGAGGCGCGGTTTGATGGGTTGATGGCCGACATTATTAAAAAGCGTGCATCGTGGGAGGAAATTTGGCGGGGGCAATCGTCGGAGTCGCTACGCGCGCGACTTTACGCCTTGCATGGCATTGCACCGGATGTCAGCGCAGAGGGGCTGACGGCGGCGCTTTGCGAGTGTATCAGCGCAGCAGAAGCAGAAGTGATTCGGGCGCATTTGCCGGAGCTCCTCAGTCATCGCGGTAAAACGATGCAGGAAATGGGGCAGGGGCTTGCGGCATGGCTTGAGGCAACGCCAGAGGAGCGTGTGCCTCAGGTTGCGGATTTTTGTTCGTTGTTTCTTACGAAAGACGGTGCGCGACGCAAAACGCTTTTGAGTAAGGATTTTCTGGAAGGTTCGCCGCTTTGGGTGGTGTGCGAGCAAATCGCGGCGCGGGCGGTGGCATATCAGCAGCAATTGACGGCGTTTGCGTGTGCGGAAGAGTCATTCGCGGTGGCAGTGCTCGCGCGGGATATGCAAACGCTTTATGTGCAGGCAAAAGAGGCGATGCATGCGTTGGATTATGACGATTTGATCGCCAAAACGCGGGAGTTATTTGCCCAACCGGAAACGCTTGGTTGGGTGATGAGTAAGCTCGATCATCGCATTGATCATTTATTGGTGGATGAAGCGCAGGACACGAGTGCGGCGCAATGGCAGGTGATTTGTGCGTTGGTGGAGGAGTTGATCGCGGCGAGCGGTGGCATCGGCAGCGGCGGGCATCCGCGCAGTTTGCTGGTGGTGGGGGACGAGAAACAGTCGATCTATAGTTTCCAGGGGGCGGCGCCAGAGTTATTTGCGCAGAGCGCGGTGGCGTTTCAGGAGATGTTGGTGGAGAGTGCAGCGCCACTGACATCGCGCGTGCTAGCGACATCCTACCGCTCGGCGGCGGCGGTGCTGACGCTGGTGGATCACATTGCAGAGCAGCCGGAAGTGGCGGCGGCGTTGGTGGCGAGTGGGGAGGTGCATAAGCACCAGCGCCACCGTATGGATGCACCAGGGTTGGTGGCGCTCTATCCGCCCGTGGCTGCGCCAGAGAAGGAAGAAGTAGCGCCACTTACTATTCCGAAGGACTATCACTTCACGCGCAATGCGGCGTGGATGTTGGCTGAGCATGTGGCGGAACAAATCGCAGGGTGGCTCGCGGCAGGGCGGCCGATTGCGGGAACGGGTAACGCGGTGACGCCGGGTGACATTCTCATCCTCGTGCATAAGCGGGTGCCGGTGGTGTTGCCGCTGATTCGGGCGCTGCAGCGGCGAGGGGTGCCGGTGGCGGGACTTGATCGGCTGACTTTGTCGGCGCATTTGGCGGTGAAGGATTTGTTAGCGCTGATGCGTTGGTGTGTGAATATCAGCGATGACCTTGCCTTGGCGCAGGTGCTGCGCTCGCCCCTTATTGGGGTGAGTGACGATGCGTTGCGAGCCTTCGCTTATGGACGAGTGGGGAGTTTGTGGGGGGCGGTGCAAACGTCGGAAGCGGCGGGAATACTCAGCCATTGGTTATCGCTGAAAGAGGCGGTGCCGTATGATTTCTTGACCGAAGTACTTGAAGTGAGCGGCACGCGGCGGGCATTCGCGGAACGGTTTGGGGCGGAAGTGCACGAGGTGTTGGATGAGCTGAAGGCGCAAGCGGCAGCGATGCCTGTGGGTGTGGCGCCGACACTCGCCCAGTTCGTGGATTGGATGGGTGGTAGCCCGCGGCAAATTAAACGTGAACAGGAAAGTGGCACCGCGAATCAGCTGCGGATCATGACAGTGCATGGCGCGAAAGGGCTTGAGGCGCCGGTGGTGTTGCTAGCGGATACCGTCAATGTGCCGACGACGCAGCGTGAGGTGGCATATGAGGTGCGCGATGCGCGCGGGCAATTGTTTCCGGTGCTGGCGCTGTCGGATGTGGCGAAGCAAGCGTCGATGCTGGCGGCGGCGAAGAAGAAAAAATCGGATGCGTTGATCGCGGAGTATCAACGATTGCTTTATGTCGCGCTGACGCGGGCGCGAGATGAGTTGCATGTGTTTGGTATCGCCAATGGTAAGGACGAGGTGAAAACCGGGTCCTGGTACGAGCGCGTAGCGATGAGCATGCAGGCGCTTGGGGCGGTGGAGGAAGACGGGGTGTGGTTGTTGCGGGGTGCCGCGACATCGCAGATTCCATTGGCTGACGTTCG
>JBGAJE010000033.1:4068-14624 GCA_044225085.1 Rickettsiales bacterium
ACCACCGACGGTGATGGATGAGGCGCGGGTGGTGGCGCCGTCGAGTTTAGCGCCGGTGGAAGCGTCTCCTTACGCGCAGGCGGGCGCGCAGGGCGCACGCGAGCGCGGAGTACGAATTCACCGAGTGCTGGAGTTGCTCGATGCGGCGAGTGATGAGGCATTGATTGCGCGGTTGGTCGCGCATGTCGCGCCGGATTGGAGTGCGGCGGAGCAAACGGCGGTGGTGGTGGAAATCACGGCGCTCTATACGCAACATCGGTGGCTGTGGGAGCATCCGTCGCAAGCGGAGGCGAGTATTTGCGGGACGGTGATGGTGGATGGTGCGGCAGTGCCGATTCAGGGACAAATAGATTTGTTGGTGGATACACCGGAGGCTGTTGTCATCCTCGACTACAAAACTGGGCGGCATGTGCCGAAAAACCCAGCGGAGACGTCGGAGAATTATCGCTTGCAGTTGAAAACTTACCAGGCATTAGTCGCGCAGCTTTACCCAACCAAACCAGTGCGTTGTGCCATCCTTTGGACCAGCGCTCCCAGCCTTATGTGGCTGGATGATGCAGTGGCAGCGACGGTGTGGCCTAAACAAAATGTCATGAAGCAGAACCCCGTTGCTGCTTGACGCTACTCGGTGCGACGCCTATCTTTAGCGTAACCAAAAACATTCGATCACGAGGCTTTTATGGCGACCAGACAAATTAACGATGATGAATTCGATTCTGCCGTGCTTGGCAGCAGCAAACCGATTTTGGTGGATTTCTGGGCGGAGTGGTGCGGGCCGTGTAAACAGCTTGGGCCGATTCTCGATGAAGTGGCGAAGGATATGGACGGTAAACTGACCGTCGCGAAGGTGAATATCGACCAAAACCCCGAATCACCGCAAAAATATGGCGTGCGGGGGATTCCGACGCTGATTCTGTTCAAGGACGGAAAAGCGGTGGCGACGAAGGTTGGATCGCTTCCGAAGACACAGTTGGTGGAATGGTTGAACTCGGTGGTCGCTTAAAGCGATTTTTTGCTTTCCACCGGAAGTTGAATCGCGTTAGGACGAGTTATGTCCTTGCTTGCGGAAGTTATTGATCGTCTCGATTCTCAATTTTATCTCACCCCAGTGATGGCGGCTGAGCTTGAGTGTTATGTCACGCTCGCCGATGAATCGACTGAGGTGGTGGAGTCGTTCTGGGGTCAGGTTGATAAGGCATTCCGGCATGAAGGGCTGCTGGTGCTGCGCATCGAGAAAGAGCGCGGCTGGAACCAATATGAAATCGTGACGGGGGTGACGACGGCTTACGGGCTGATGCATACCCTCAACAGCATTCGTGAAACGCTGGAGAAATATGCGCGGCGCAATAGCGTTGAGGTGTATTTCGATGGTAAGCCTTATGCCGATCAGCCTTCGAGTGGGCTGCATTTACACCTGCATTTGGCGGATGTGGAGGGGCTTAATGCCTATCACAAAACGCCGGAATGGATGAGTGAAGCGCTGCGCCATAGTTTGGGTGGGTTGATGGCGACGATGCATACGTCGATGCCGATTTTCTTTCCCAATCCTTCAGATTTTGCGCGGTTGGAAGATGTTGACCATGTGCCGAAAATTTTCGGCTGGGGGATGAATAACCGTTATTGCGCGCTTAGGATTCCGTCGAATGCGGATTTTTATAATCGGCGGATTGAGCATCGCGTGCCATGTGCGAATGCGGATCCCGAGAAGGCCATTGAAGCGATGCTTTATGGCGTGCTGAAAGGCATGGTGGAGCGGATCGAACCGCCGGAACAACAATATGGAAAAACGGGGATTGGGCTGCTGGAATCCTATGCGGCGGCGTCCGCAGCGGCGGCTAGACCGAGCTTGGGCATTGCGCCGGCCACCATTGCTGACAATCTGATTGCAGAGGTCGCTGCGCAAGCGCTGGCGTCGGATACGCTCGTATTAGAGCAAGAAGTCGCCTAGTTAGGCTTTGCACCCATCCGCCAATGCGCGGACGAATGGGGTGAATTTTGCAAGATCGCCCTTTGTTTCGTGGATGTGTTTTACGATCGCGGAGCCGACGACGACGCCTTCAGCCAGCTTAGCGATGTTGCGAACATCCTCCGGCGTTTTGATGCCGAAGCCTACGCAGATCGGGAGTTTCGTTTGTGCACGGATGGCGGCGAGCTTTTGTGCAATTGCATCTGCCGTTGCTGCCGCTGCGCCGGTGATGCCGGTGATGGAAATGTAATAGAGATAGCCATTTGCATTTTTTGCGAGCAGCGGCATGCGCTCGGGCACGGATGTTGGCGCGATGAGGCGCACTAACGCAATGCCTTGGGCGGTGAGGACGGGTTCAAGCTCAGCTGCTTCTTCCGGTGGGAGATCGACGAGGATGATGCCATCAACACCAGCGGCTTTGGCATCACGCGCGAAGGCCTCGTAGCCGTAGATATAAACCGGGTTGAGGTAGCCCATGAGCACGAGTGGCGTTACGTGTTTGGCGCGGAAGTTGCGGGCGAGATCGAGCACCGCTTTTAGCGTGGTGCCAGCGGCGAGGGCACGCATGCCGGCTTCTTGAATCACGACGCCATCGGCCATCGGGTCGGAAAAGGGAATGCCGAGTTCGATAATGTCCGCCCCAGCGGCGGGCAAGGCGTCGAGCAATTGGGCACATTGGGCGAGGGATGGGTCACCCGCCATGATGAAGGGAATAAACGCCGCGCGTTTTTCGGCTTTGCAGCGGGCGAATGTATCGGCGATGTGGGTCATATGGTGACTCCCAACGCATCCGCCACGGTGAAGATGTCTTTGTCGCCGCGGCCGCAGAGGTTCATGACGAGGATTTCGTCTTTTTTCATTTTTGGGGCAGCGCGGAGCACATGTGCAAGGGCGTGGCTGGGCTCGAGGGCGGGGAGAATACCTTCAGTTTGCGCTAGGGTTTGGAAGGCGGCGAGCGCTTCTTTGTCTGTCGCGCTTTCGTAAGTGACCCGACCCATGTCTTTCAGCCAGGCATGCTCAGGGCCGATGCCGGGGTAGTCGAGACCGGCGGAGATGGAGTGCGCTTCGGTGATTTGGCCGTCGGCGTCTTGCAACAGATAGGTGCGGGTGCCGTGGAGGATGCCGGGGGAGCCTTTGGTGAGGGAGGCGGCGTGCTCGCCGCTGTCGAGGCCGTGACCGGAGGCTTCGACGCCTACGAGTTTTACTGACGCATCGTTTAGGAATGGGTGGAATAAACCAATGGCGTTGCTGCCGCCGCCGATGCAGGCGACGAGTGTGTCGGGCAGGCGGCCCAAACGGCGCAGCGACTCTTCGCGCACTTCGTCGCCGATGACGGACTGGAAATCGCGCACCATCATGGGGAAGGGGTGCGGGCCGGAGGCGGTGCCGATGAGGTAATAGGTGTCAGCCACGTTGCTGACCCAGTCGCGCATCGCTTCGTTCATCGCGTCTTTCAGCGATTGCGAACCGGCGGTGACGGGGATGATTTTCGCGCCCAGCAGCTTCATACGGAAGACGTTGGGTTTTTGGCGTTCAATATCCTTCGCGCCCATATAGACGACGCATTTGAGGCCGAAGCGTGCGCAGACGGTGGCGGTAGCGACGCCGTGTTGGCCCGCACCAGTTTCGGCGATGATGCGCTTTTTGCCCATGCGCATGGCGAGCAGCACCTGGCCGATGCAGTTGTTGATTTTGTGCGCGCCGGTGTGGTTTAGCTCGTCGCGTTTGAAATAGATTTGTGCGCCGCCGAGTTTTTCGGTCAAACGCTCGGCAAAATAAAGCGGTGAGGGGCGGCCGACATAGTGCTTCATCAGGTCATCGAAGTGGGCGCGGAAGCTTGGGTCGATTTTCATCGTTTCATAGGCGCGTTCGACTTCAAGGATGAGTGGCATCAAGGTTTCGGACACATAGCGTCCGCCATAGATGCCGAAATGGCCGTTTGCATCGGGTTGGGTGGGGAGTTTTGTCATAGACCTATTTTGCTGTCGTCCCGGTGAAGGCCGGGATCCAGCGTGCGAAGCACAAGCAAAACTACTGCATATCACTATGTGACAACGCTCTAGTATTGAGCGGCGAAGACTCGCCGCGCTGGATCCCAGCTTTCGCTGGGATGACGATGGTTATTATAGCTGTTTGTTCCCTAGCACAGCCGCGTTGAATGCTGCAATCTTTTCCAGGGATTTGTGGCCCGGCGTGTCCTCGATACCGCTCGACACATCTACCATCGGTGCGCCGGTGAGGCGGGCGGCTTCGGCCACATTTTCAGGCGTGAGGCCGCCAGCAAGGAACCAGGGCTTGGTGAGCGGCAAATCATGTAGCAATGTCCAGTCGAACGATTGGCCGCTGCCGGGGTGTTTAGCGTCGAATAATAGATGTGTACTGACAGCCTCGAGCTCAGATGCGAGGCTCAGTTGGACTGCGTCTTGCGCGGCGAGAGCGGTGATGACGGGGATGCCGAGTGTATCGGTGATGTGGTGGATATGTGCGGCATCGAGCACGCCGTGGAGTTGGATGAAATCCGGGTGAATGAGCTCGCCGATGTCGTAAAGCATATCGAAATTGGGTTTCACGAGCACAACCACGGTTTTCATTTTTGGGCGGGCGTAATTCACCAGCGTCGCGATTTCGCTGATTTCGAGATGGCGGGGTGAGGCTTCGTGATGGACGAAGCCAGCATAGGATGCGCCGGTAGCGGCCGCTTGCGCGACATCCTCAAGCGTGGATAGGCCACAATTTTTGATTTTGATGGATGCGGGAGACGGGCGGGGGTTTCCCTCGTCGCGCCGGGCGGATTCGGCGGGCGCGGACAGAGGGTTATTCCTTCGGAATCACGTTGGTGATGCGCTCACGCAGCTCTTTGCCGGTGCGGAAATAAATCGCGTGGCGTTTGCCGACGCTGACCATGGCACCGTTTTTCGGGTTGCGGGCGGCACGTGCATCGCGTTCGCGCACCGAAAAGGCGCCGAAGCCGCGAAGCTCCACCCGGTTGCCAGCGCCGAGGGCTTTGGTGATTTCGTCAAAAATCGTATTCACCAAAACTTCAACGTCGCGCTGGTAGAGGTGCGGATAACGTTTTGCCAATCGCCATTTCATGATGTTATTGAATGGGGGAAGGATGCCAGATGCTGAGCAGCCCGTCAAGCCCTCTTGCAGAGCGCCCAAAGATTTTTATGCCAGTGTATTGGCCGAGCTGGCCTAAAAGCGACTCTTCCTCAGTGTCTGGCTTGATTTCGACGATATCCAGCTTGGGGTTGATTTTGTGGGTATTGGCGAGCCAGTTGACCGCTTCATCGTTGCCACCGATGGCATCGATCAGCTTTAAATTAGCGGCTTGGCGGCCAGTGTAGACACGGCCATCGGCCATGGTGCGGACCATGGCATCGCTCATTTGCCGGCGTTCGACGATCATTGAGACGAATTTATCGTAAGCATCAGTCACGATTTGGCCGACGACTTTGGCTTCCTCGGCGGTGAAGGGCTTGCCGATATCGGGCACATCTTTATAGGGCCCGGATTTGATGGCAATGGGGGTGATGCCGAGTTTATCGGCAAGGCGGCTCAATTCTACACTTTCCATCAATACGCCGATGGAGCCAGTGAGGGTAGTATCGCGCGCGAATACTTGGTCGGTGCCTAGCGACGCCATATAACAAGCCGATGCGCAGAGCGTGTGCATCACGCCGACAACGGGTTTCTTTTTCGCAATCTCGCGCAGTTGGAGGTAGATTTCTTCACCGCCGACGGTGGTGCCACCGGGGGAATCGAGGCGAACGATGACGGCTTTGGCGTGGCTATCGTCGCGGATGTCTTTCATCATTTCGTCGCGTTTGGGGTCGTCGGTCATCACGCCTTCGATGGTAAGTTCGGCGATGTAGTCTTTGCCGGGGGTGACGCCAGGTTTATGTGGGAAGCCAGCGAACCAGAGCGCCATGCCGCCGAAAATGACCAAAAGGGCGACGACGCGCCAGAAAGTGATTTGCGATTTAAGACGTTTGCGGTCGATGAGGAGGTCGCTTTGGGGCTGCATGATGTGCTCGTTTCATGATGGTGACGAGGAAGAAGACGAAGCGACTATAGATAAAACGAATGCGGCGTAAAGTGTAGATATGAAAATGGCGGGGTGGTTGCCCATCCCCGCCATGTCATTTGGTTGAAGTCGGCGCAGATTACGCTGCGTCTTCTTCGTCGTCTGCTTTTGCTTTCTTTTTGGACGTGGATTTTTTCTTGGTGCTGGCTTCTTCAATCGCCGCGCCGAGAATGTCACCCAAGCTTGCGCCCGAATCCGACGAGCCGTACTCATCGATCGCGCGTTTGTGTTCGTCTTGCTCCAGCACTTTAATGCTGACGCCGACTTTGCCGGTTTTCTTGTCGACAGAAACGACTTTCGCATCGACGCGATCACCAACTGCGAAACGCTCAGGGCGTTGATCTTGGCGGTCACGCGAGAGATCGGAACGTTTGATGTAGGATTTCACGCCTTCGGCGATCTCTACTTCAATGCCGTCTTTTTCGACCGTGATGACTTTACAGGTCACGACATCGCCTTTTTTGTAAGCCGATAGCGTGTCGCCTGCTGGGTTCTCGGTCAGTTGCTTGATGCCGAGCGAGATGCGCTCTTTCTCAATGTCGATAACGAGAATGCGGGCTTTCACCTTGTCGCCTTTTTTGAAGGCTTTGATGGCTTCTTCGCCCGGCTGATCCCAGCTGATGTCGCTATGGTGGACGAGGCCGTCGATTTCACCAGCAAGGCCCACGAACAGACCGAAATCGGTGATGTTGCGCACTTCGCCTTCGATGATGTCGCCTTCATGGTAGTTGGCGGCAAAATTGTTCCACGGGTTGTCGATGCACTGCTTCATACCGAGGCTGATGCGGTGTTTGTTTGCATCCACATCGAGCACCTGCACATCCACTTCTTGGCCGGTTTGCACGAGTTTCGACGGGTGAACGTTTTTCTTCGTCCAGCTCATCTCGCTCACATGCACGAGGCCTTCCACGCCGCTATCGAGCTCAACAAACGCACCGTAATCGGTGATGTTGGTGATTTTGCCCTTGAGGCGCGCGCCCGGTTGGAATTTGTGGCTGACGCCTTCCCATGGGTTCGAATCCAGCTGCTTCATGCCGAGGCTGATGCGCTTGGTTTCCTGATCGAACTTGGTCACGATCACGCGGACTGCATCGCCAATCGCGAACACTTCGGATGGGTGATTGATCCGCTTCCACGAAATATCGGTCACGTGGAGGAGGCCATCCACACCGCCCATATCGATGAACGCACCGTAATCGGTGATGTTCTTCACGATACCATCGAGGATTTGGCCTTCCGCGATTTTATCGAGGAGCTGGCCACGGGCTTCCGCACGCGACTCTTCCATGATCGCACGACGCGAAACCACGATGTTGCCACGGCGGCGATCCATTTTCAGGATCAGGAACGGCTGCGGCACGTTCATTAGTGGGGTCACGTCTTTGATCGGACGAATATCAACTTGGCTGCCCGGCAGGAACGCCACGGCGCCTTTGATGTCGACCGTGAAACCACCTTTAACACGACCGAAGATGGTGCCTTCGATTTTCGTTTGGTTTTTGTGGATTTCTTCCAGTTTCACCCATGCTTCTTCGCGCAGTGCCTTCTCGCGGCTGAGCTGGGCTTCGCCATGGCGGTCTTCGATGCGCTCGATATAGATGTCGAACACGTCGCCAATGCGCACTTCGGCGTTCTGGCCGCCAACGGAGAATTCTTTGAGGGGGATACGGCCTTCGGATTTGAGGCCGACGTCGATGATCGCGAGGTCTTTCTCGATGCCGACGATGGTGCCTTTCACCACGCTGCCTTCCGACAATTTGCCGGCGGCGCTGTTTTCGAAGAGATCGGCGAAGCTTTCACCGGTGCTGAAATTTTCGTCTTTAAAGTCTTCCTTACGGACGGTTGCTGATTGTGCCATGAAATATAGTCCTATTGGTAGTGGTTAGGGGTTAAACGTTCAGCGCTTTAGTGTGTCATGCTGAACTTGTTTCAGCATCCATCTCTCAAGGAGCGTCTGCGACGCAGATACCTTTAGAAGATGGATCCCGGATCAAGTCCGGGATGACGGTCACCGATGGTGCCGCCCCCGCGCACCCGCGCAGGGGAAGGGATACATACGCCCCATCCGGCAAAAATCAAGCATTTTCCTGGGCTCGCGGCGATTTATATGGGGTAGAAGGCCATGATATTTAACGAAACTGTCACAATAGGGGGTACTCGATTGTGTTATCTTAATGGAATATATAAAAGAATGGTTGTTGCATGGATGATTTGTATTTAACGGTACCGGGGGCAGGGGTAAGCCCTTTAGATGAGGGGTTGGTTCCCCAGCGGCGTATCTCATTGCCTCAGTTGGCCAGCAGGGTGGGACTGAGCCCAGAAGTGCAGCGGCTGCGGTCGCTTATTGAACGTTCGGCGCTAGCGCCATTCTTTTCCATGCGTAATGAGCAGGAACAAGCAATAAGAGATGCACAGGCGGAAAAACCATTTCTTCATATATTGTCGGAGCCCACTAAACAGGAAATCGATCTCGGCTTTGCGGTTACTCAGGCGGCGCGAGATCTTGATGGTGGACATCAAATGAAGGCGCCGTATCGTCAGAAATTTTATCCCTATAAAGAAAAGATCGATATACATGCTAATCAAATTCTTAGGGCGCTTGATGCATTGCCGGAACCGCAACGTGCGACTGTAAAGGATCGATGTTTTCGAGAGGATCAGGGTACGGAGATAGACCAGGTGAAGAAAGCCTTGGAGAATTTTTGTGACGTTGTTGTGGCGCAAATCAAGCAACAGGTGGCGGAGCGGTAGGTATTTATGAGCGATGCACCACGTGATTTTGCTGCACGATTTGGTCTGCAACCGGGCCAAATACGATCAGATGCGGACACTGTTACAAACTTGCGCGCCATGGTAGCCAAGCTGCCTCAAGGTGAAGACGCAACGGGCGGAGAGCTTTTAAAGCACGCGCTGGAGGCGCGACTTAACCGTACATATGACCCGCTGAGTGAAGCGGTCATCGGAGTAGTGGAGGATTTTTTTGAACGCATTGCGCGCGGTGAAGAACCTGTAGAAACGCCGACACATGATTTACGGGCTATTGCGCGTGAGCGCATTGTGGGTCCTTTTATCGAGTGGGTGAAAGCAGAAGCGGCTGATAGTGGAAAGCCGCTGGGTGAGGCTTGTTTAAACCCTGATAGCTTAGCGGGAAGCATCGGTACCCATCTGCGCGGTTTTGCCGATATCGCGCGTCAAGTGTATCAAGAAAGACAGGCGGCGTTGGGTGGTGGGGGCAGCCTTTACCGTTAAACCCGACTGGCGATTAATCTTAGTGCGCGCTCATACACTTCATTCATGGTTAACTCGCTCGTATCGATGACGATCGCATCCTCGGCGGGTTTCATGGGGGCGACGTTGCGGGTGGCGTCGCGGGCGTCGCGCTCGACGAGATCATCATACCGATTGGTAATCGACCTTACACCATAATCCTGCAGCCTGCGTGTGCGCGGCGGGCGGGCCTCCAGGCTGGCGGTGACGAAGAATTTGATGTCCGCATCCGCAGATGACGGTGCCGATGCGTGCGTCGCGGCCATCAAGCACCGCGCCGCTTTCTCGATTTTGGCGAAATTATGTTGATAGTCGAGCAACGCCTCGCGCACTTCGGGGATGGCGGAGACGATCGATGCCGTTGCCAATGTTCGCCACGGAGTTTAGGGTTGGCGAGGTCATGTTGCGTGATCGCGCGCGCGGCGGCGATGGCGGCGGCGACATCTTGCGGTTTTTGTTTGGCGTAAAGCACGCGCATACCGACTGCGCGATATAAACTACCCGTGTCGAGGTAACCGATATTGAAATGGCTGGCGAGGCGGCGGGCTAATGTGCCTTTGCCGGAGGCGGCCGGTCCATCGACCGCGATAACGAGGGGGCGACCGGCAGTGTGCGTTTCTTCCACCGTGAAATGTGCGCCAAGATGCTGCATGAGTCCCATGAAACTTGGGAAGCTCGTGGCAATGGCGCGTGTGTCGTCCACATTGACAGGTTGCTCGGTAATGAGGCCGAGCACGAGGAAGCTCATCGCGATGCGGTGGTCGTAATGGGTGCTAACCGTCGCGCCGCCTGGGATGGTGCCGGCTTTGCCGTAGACAATAAGGTCGTCGCCATCTTCCACCGCTTCTACGCCGCACGCGCGTAGGCCGGCGATGATGGCGGCGAGGCGGTCACTCTCTTTCACCCGCAATTCCGAAAGCCCGCGCATGATGCTTTTGCCTTTGGCAGTCGCGGCTGCGATGGCGAGGATGGGGTATTCATCAATCATCGACGGTGCAATGGCGGCGGGAACATCGACTTCGTGCAGCTGCGATGTTTTGGCAGTGATATCACCCACCGGCTCACCACCGACTTCGCGTTGGTTAGCGATGGTGATATCTGCACCCATTTTTTTCAATACATCGAATAGGCCTGTGCGCAACGGATTGAGGCAAACATTGATGACAGTGACTTGCGAGTTCGGCACCAATAGCGCAGCGACAATCGGGAACGCGGCGGAAGAGGGATCAGCTGGTA
>JBGAJE010000034.1:0-13406 GCA_044225085.1 Rickettsiales bacterium
AATTCCTCCAAGGTCTCCGTCATTCCCCGAATTTGCGTTAGCAAATTATAGGGTAATCCACACAAGCGGCACAACTGTATGGATCACCCTATAATCGCTAACGCGATTCGGGTGATGACGAAAGATATTAATGCACCGGCACATCGATGATGAGCACTTCCGCATCCGTCTCCGCCTTGATGGTAAGCGTCTTCTCACCGGTCACTTCCGCCCCATCGCCCTGCTTGAGCAATTTGCCATTGAGCGTGAAACTGCCGACGGATGCCAACACATACGCCTGGTGTTTAATCACCTGCGATACCGTGGTACCCGCCTTCAAATTCCCACCATAAATCGCCGCGTCCTGATGAATCATCAGCACACCTGCATCTTTATGTTCGGGCTGACCAGAGACAAGCAGCGGCAACTTATCCGTCACCGGTGCTTTGGGAAACGCCTTCGCATCCCACCGCGGTGTCACGTTCTGCGCATTCGGCGTAATCCAAATCTGGTAAAGCCGCGTGTCTTCATGTTCGAGATTTTGCTCGGAATGCGCAATGCCCGATCCCGCGCTCATCACTTGCACATCGCCCGCACCCGTGCGTCCTGCATGGCCCATACTGTCTTTATGCGAAATCGCCCCTTGGCGAACATAGGTGATAATCTCCATATTATCATGCGGGTGGGTCGCAAAACCCGTATTCGCCGCAACCTTGTCATCATTAATCACCCGCAGTGTCCCAAACGAGACACGCTCAGGGTTCCAATACCGCGCGAAACTGAAATGGTGACGTGCATCCAGCCAGCCATGGTCAGCATGGCCAAGTTTTTCATACGGATAAACGGTAATCATAAGAAGACTTTCATTCCACCGGTCAGCGCCGGGACTAAAAAGTGAACAATGCTTATTTAGTTACCGGCAGCCGCTCCATCAATAGGGGCAGTGCAATGAACCTTCTTGCGGCTGATAATCCCGGTGGATAGCAGCACCCCTACCCCCGCAAACGCAATCCCCGAAATTTCAACCGGAATTGGCATTTCCCCCAACGCTGGAATAGCGAGCAGCGTCGCCAAAGCTGGAATCAGGGGCAGAAACGCACTACTCGTGCTCGCCCCCAAAATCCCAACCGCCCGGTTGAACAGCAGCAGCGCAAACACGCTATTCAGCACCCCCTGATAAAGCGACTGAAACGCCACTTCACCGATATTATGCATCCCAATATGCACCGGCAAAAACAGCAAATAGATCGGAATATAAATCGCACAGGAAATCGTGCACACCGCCGCCGCCGCATGCACGGCATTGGCCTTCCACGCCTTCATACACACCACATACCCCGCCCATACTGCCCCGCCGAGCAGGAAGAATATATGCCCCAAAAACGCATCGCTCCCCGCCGCCAGCGGCTTGGCGAGCAACATACAGCCGATGCCGATAATGCTCACCACAATCCCCGTCACCCGCAGCTTGGTTGTCTCCTCCTTCAGCAGAAAAATGCTGAGGATGGTGGTAATGGTCAGCATCGTCGTATTAATAATCCCCGCCGCGTGCGAGGCCGGGGCAAACTTCATCCCAAATACGGTAATAATGTTAAACGGCGCCCCCATTAAAAGCGCCAACCACAAACTCCCCCACCGCCCATACGGCCCAATGCGCAACCCGCGCTTAAGCAGCACCGGCAGCCAAATAATGCCCGACACCCCAAACCGAATCGCCGTAATATCATATGAGGTCAGCGATCCACGCACGCTATAGCTGCTGACAATCATCCACCCGCTCCAAATCAGCACGGAGTAAAGTACGCAAAGGATCCCCTGCGCGCGGGAGTGATGAGCCGGAAGTTTCATGGGAAATTTCATGGGTGACGCTTACCATCGCCCACCAGCTTACTCAAGAATGATATAAAAAATCGGCCTTATGGCGCGCGATATGCCACCAAAGTAGTGCCGGCAATATGCATCAGCTTCAGGCCATTGTTATATTCATTCAGCGCCTGAAACACCCCCGCCGCTACTCGTGGCCCCTTATAATCATGCCACAAAATCAGCCCGCCCGGCTTGATCATCTTCAGCGCCTTCTCAGTATCGCTCACCACATAGGAATACGCATGCGACCCATCGATAAAAATCAAATCGCACGTGCGATGATAGGGTGTTTCATCAAACGCCTTACTATCGCCAAACAGCTGGGTAATCTTCCCCGCCTCCGGCGTACCCGTATAATAAAACGCCGCAAACTGAGATTCCTTCAACGCCGCCGCCCGTGACGCCGCATCGTCCCGCGGGTCATCGATGTAATTCGTCCGCTGCTCCGGCGCTAAAGTAATCGTTGCTATTTTCGCCTGCGCAGGTGCATTCACTGCCAACAAATACGTCGTTTTTCCCGTGCATGTCCCAAACTCGAAAATGCCGGATGATTTTTTAGCCAGCGCCGCCAAAATCCACGCTTCGGTATCGCTCGTGCCGCCAAGCACACCCCACGTACCCACAATTTGCGCCAAACTAGCCGGGTTCGGCCCAAACGCCGTCTTCGCAAAAATCGAGTCGACCGCATCCAGCTCTACCTTCCGCACCGGCCACTCGCCCCAAATCGACCGCTGCTTCCGCCGCGCCTTCACCTGCATCGCATGGATGGAAAGACCAATGGTCGCCGCAACAAGCAGACATAAAAAAACATAAATCATGATAGGACAATGCCCCCAATCAGCACGCAGTCGACTGTGTGGCGGAAGGGATGAGATTCGAACTCACGGTACAGTTTCCCGTACACACACTTTCCAGGCGTGCGCCTTAAACCACTCGGCCACCCTTCCGCAATAAGCAGCGTTCTATAGCCGCCGTATTTTAAAAAGACACGCAAATTTTCAGTTTCGCATCAGCAAGAAGAGCTACCAAAATACTTATGTAATAATTTTTATGTAATGAGCATTGATAATCCCGTGAGAAGCCTCTATGAGTCTCCAAAATCCGGTATGGGGAAGGTATGATTGACGTTGTAACCGGTGGCGCCGGCTTTATCGGCAGCCATCTTGTGGATCGTTTGCTCGCAGAAGGCCGCGAAGTACGGGTGGTTGATAACCTCTCCGTCGGCCGCGTGCAAAATCTCGAGCAGCACAAGGGCAACCCCAAACTCACCTTCCACCACGCCGATATCGCGGACGAATCGGTGATGGATAAGCTCTGCGCCGGCGCCGAACGCATCTTCCACCTCGCCGCCCGGGCCGATGTTGTTCCCTCCATCCAAGAGCCCAAAGAATATTTCCGCTCGAATGTCGATGGCACCTTCAACGTCCTCCAAGCCGCCCGCGCGCACAACATCAAGCGCATGGTCTACATCGCCTCCTCTTCCTGCTACGGCATCCCGGATGCCTACCCCACTGCCGAGGCCGCCGAAATTCGCCCCCAATACCCCTACGCCCTCACCAAATTCCTCGGCGAAGAACTGGTCTTGCACTGGGCACAAGTCTACAAACTCCCCGCCGTTTCGCTACGCTTCTTCAACGTCTACGGTCCCCGTGCCCGCACCAGCGGCACTTATGGCGCAGTGTTTGGCGTCTTCCTCGCCCAATTGCTCGCGAATAAACCCCTCACCATCGTCGGCGACGGCGAACAAACCCGCGACTTCACCTTCGTATCCGATGTGGTCGATGCTATCCTCACTGCCGCCAAAAGCGACAAAGTCGGCGAAGTTTATAACGTCGGCAGCAACCACCCCGTCAGCGTCAACCGCCTGGTCGAACTGCTCGGCGCGAAGGAAACCCAACATATCCCCAAACGCCCCGGCGAACCCGACTGCACCTGGGCCGATACCAGCAAAATCGCCCGCGAACTTCATTGGCAACCCAAAGTTCGCATCGAAGAAGGTGTCAAAGAAATGATGAAACATATGGATTATTGGCGCGACGCTCCGGTATGGACAGCGGATTCTATCGCCGATGCCACCAAAGACTGGTTCAAATACCTCGGCACACCGGATAAAAACAAAAAGGTCGCCTAGCCCATGAAACCCACCACCAAAGAAGCCGCTGCCCAACCGAAGACCGATACTGCAAGCAAGATCGTCTCCCAGGACCAGCTCGCCATGCAAATCGCCGCGCTAAAGCAGCAAGGCAAAAAAGTTATCCAGGCCCACGGCACATTTGATCTACTGCATCTCGGCCATGTGAAGCACCTCGAAGCCGCCCGCGAAAAAGCGGATGTGTTGGTGGTCACCCTCACCGCCGATAAATACGTCAATAAAGGGCCCGGTCGCCCCGTCTTCAACGAGCAACTGCGCGCCGAAATGCTGGCGGCGCTCGAAGTGGTCGATTGGGTCTCGATCAACCATACGCCGGATGCCGTCCCTGCCATCCTCAAACTCAAACCCAGCTATTACGCCAAAGGACAGGATTACATTAACCCCGAGGGCGATATCACCGGCAAAATCGTCGATGAGCGCAACGCGATCGAATCCGTCGGCGGCTCCATCATGTTCACGGAGGAGATCGTTTTCAGCTCCACCGAGCTCATCAACCGCCACATGAATGTGTTCGAACCCCACGTCCGCAAACATATCGACGGGTTACGCGATGCCGACGCGCTCCAACATATGTGCGCGCAAATCGAAAAACTACAAAACCTTCGCGTCCTCGTCGTGGGTGACGCGATTATTGATGAATATCACTACATCATCCCCATGGCCAAAGCCGCAAAAGAGAACATGATTGCTGCGCGCTATCAGGATGAAGAGCGTTTCGCCGGCGGCGTGTTCGCCACGGCCAACCACCTCGCCTCCTTCTGTTCGCAGGTCGATATCATCACCTGCCTCGGCGCCCGCGAAAACAGCCACGAAGATTTCATTCGTGAACACCTAAAACCCAACGTCAAAATGCGCGCGGTTTATCGTGGCGAAGGCCCAACTACCACTAAACGCCGCTTTGTCGACCCCTCTTACATGCGCAAACTGTTCGAGGTATATTTCATCCACGACGATCCGCTTCGCCGTGATGTGGAAGATGAGCTCAACGCCATGCTGGGTAAATGCATTGGGGATTATGACGTAGTGATTGCCAACGACTTCGGCCACGGCATGATCAATCGCTCCACGGTGGAGTTACTGACGGAGAAAGCCAAGTTCCTCGCCGTCAACACCCAAAGCAACAGCGCGAACATGGGCTACAACCTCATTCACAAATACCCCCGCGCCGATTTTGTATGCATCGACGCACCCGAGGCACGGCTTGCGGTGACTGATAAAATCAGCCCGATCGAGGAAATCATCGCCACCCGCCTCCCGCAAAAAATTGATTGCAGCAAGTTCATCATCACCCACGGCCGCCACGGCTGCGTGACGCACGAGCCCGGCTCCGTCGCCCACACCATCCCGGCTGTCACCAACACGATTATCGATACGGTCGGCGCAGGCGATGCGTTCCTTTCCATCACCGCTCCCCTCATCGCCATCGGCACCCCGCTCGATCAGGCCGGCTTCATCGGCAACGTTGTTGGTGCCCTAAAAGTGGGCATCGTCGGCCACCAACGCTCAGTCGAAAAAGTTAACGTACTCAAAGCCCTCCAGGGCATGCTCAAATGACGGATTTGAGTTAAGCGCAAAGCGCTTTACGAACCCGTCACCCCGGCGTATGCCGGGGTCCAGAAAAATAAAGGAGACTAAACTATGTCGAATAAGTTCAAACACATCATGGTCACCGGCGGCGCAGGTTATGTCGGCAGCAACCTCATCCCGAAACTCCTGAACAAAGGCTACAAAGTCACCGTGCTGGATTGGTATCTCTATGGCGATGTCTTCGCCTCCTACAAATCCAACCCCAACCTGCGCGAAATCAAAGGCGATATCCGCAGCGCCGCCGATGTGAAAAAAGCACTCGTTGGCGCCGATGCCGTCATCCACCTCGCTTGCATCTCGAACGATCCGTCGTTCGACCTCGATGCCGAACTCGGCAAAACCGTGAACTACGATTGTTTCCGCCCCCTCGTCCACGCTGCACGCGACGCCGGCATTAAGCGCTTCATCTACGCCTCCTCTTCTTCCGTCTACGGCGTGAAGGACGAACCCGAAGTCACCGAAGAACTCTCCCGCGAACCGCTGACGGATTACTCCAAATACAAAGCCATGTGCGAAGACGTGCTCGAGGAAGAGCGCAAAAACGCCCCGAACATGACCTGCGTCACCGTCCGCCCCGCCACGGTTTGCGGCTATGCCCCGCGCCTGCGGCTGGATCTCTCAGTCAACATCCTCACCAATTTCGCCATCAACAAAGGCTTCATCACCGTCTTCGGTGGCGACCAGCTCCGCCCCAATATCCATGTCGATGATATGACGGATGCTTACCTGATGCTGCTTGAAGTGGATGACAAACTCATCAACGGCAAAACCTTCAACATCGGCTTCGAAAACCACTCGATCATGGATATCGCCAAAATGGTGCGCGAAGTGGTCGGTGCCAATGTCGAAATCCGCGTCGAGCCCACGAATGACCCGCGCTCCTACCGCGTTTCCTCGGCTAAAATCAAACGCGAGCTCGGCTTCACGCCGAAGCGCACGATCGCCGATGCCGTACGCGACCTCAAAGCCGCCTTCGACGCCGGCAAAGTGCCCAACTCGTTCGAGGACGATCACTACTTCAACCTGAAGCGAATGAAGACCCTTAAGGTTGCTTAGGCCGTTCAATTCGACACCATATCGGTAGATATTGCTGCCGATGTGACAAGCTACACGGCCAAGATCGTGATTAAGTATACGGGAGTACCATGAAGCCTATTCAGAATACCGCCTTTTACCGGATGTGTAGACCCTATATTCCCCTAAAAATCCGCAAAATGGTTCGTGAACGCCAGCACCTGCGACTACTCAAAAAAGTTCAAAAAACATTCAATGTAGAAGAGTTCTTGGCCCAAGATGGCCAATTGCGGCGCATCTACAAAGAAACGGTATTTTTGCTGGCGAAACACGGCGTCGAAAAATGGTGGGAGTTCGATACACCGCACACCGGCGCTAACTATATCGACGCACCGAAACTCAGATATTGGCTCAATTACCTACTGCTGCACCGAGCGGGTGACTATCGTGAATATTTACGCCTAACAAAGGAAATGAATAATTTCGGATGCTCGGAAAGTGCCGAGGATACCTTCTTGCGGCTCATGGCAGAATATTACGCCGTAGAACTCGCCGCTATCGAACAAACCGCCACGAACGACAAACAAACAATCGCTGCCAAAAAACCACTCTTTCTAATCGCCTTGCTCGTTTGGGGCGAAAAATACCTCGAGCCCATGATGCAATGGGCACTCCCATCACTGCTCGCCGATGGGAATCTGAACGCGCTTTGCAAGGAACGTGAAGTCGTCATACTTTTCCATACCGATGAAAAAGGCAAAGAAATCATCGCTAACGCCCCGATCATAAAAGAAATCGCACAGCGGGGCGTGCACCTGCGCTTTATGATGCTCAATCAACCCCTTCTGGCCAAAGTCGGCGAGCTCGATAATAATAAATACTGGCATCTTGGCATGGTGCAAAGCCTGCATCTTCATTATGCCAAGGCACTCAACGCCGATTTCCACATCATGCTGCCGGATAAAATCTATGCGCGCGATTACTTTGACAACCTACTTCGGATGGGCAGCAAAGCGGATGTTGTATTGCAATGGTCATTCCGCACAAACGCGGAGACGATTCTCCCCGACTTAATGGCCTATCGTCAGGGAAATGCTCTCAGCGTTCCCGCGCCCGACCTAGCGGCGTTGATGCTGAATCACTTGCATGCGGAAAATCTTCCTTTGTCGATGAATCACCGCCCCCATGGCGATCGCTGGCCTGCATTCCATGGCCTGCTGTGGGAAGGCGAAGACGAATTACACGCGATATGCCCCCATCAAGATATGGTCTATCTCGGCCGCCAAATTTCCGCCAAGCTCACTCCACGTTTTTACTTCACGCTCGATAGCGAAATCGAAAAAATTATACCCGAAGATTGCTCCATCATCTGCCCGAAAGCCGAAGACGGCCTCGTGCTCATCGAGTTCAGC
Source organism: Rickettsiales bacterium (assembly GCA_044225085.1). Lineage (GTDB taxonomy): Bacteria > Pseudomonadota > Alphaproteobacteria > Rickettsiales > UBA3002 > QFOX01. Next base: position 8,011 of record JBGAJE010000034.1, read on the forward strand.
CCCAGCGCCATTCAAAAAGTCTATGATTTCGTCCCCATCCATACCTATGCCCAGTCGTTTTGGAGCCGGGTGGAATCGAAGAAGCATCTGCGCTTTTTTGGCCAGGATATCGTGTTTCCCATCGACAAAAAAATGCGCCACCGCCATGGCTTTATCCCGCAGGAAACCATTGCGCGTGAGAAGGCATTCATTCGTGATGCAGTCGACCTATTCCACCCCGTTGCGCCCATGGTGCGCCTCATGAACGGCCTTTACGCGCTTCATGCCGCGGAAACATGCAACATGGCCCAAACAGGGCTTGAAATCCTTCACCAACAGGCCCGCGCCATTTGGGAAGACGGCAAACGCTTTATCGATCCGCTTTCGAACCCCGACCATGTCAAACAAACCGCACGCATGCTGTGGAATTTTGATTTATTGCCCGAAGCGGCAGAGCTTTTATCGCACTATCCTTGGGGAGAATCGGCGCACACCTTTATCAAGCAAACGATCGAAAAACGCGCCGAAAATGATGTTTGGGCGAATGCATGGAAAAAATCCAACCCCGACACTAAGCAAATTTATGTATTCGGCATCACCGTCTGGGGTGCCGTCTATACAGAATTCATGCTCGATTATCATTTCCCATCCTTACTGGCAGATGGAAATATTCCCACACTCAGCAAACAAGGCCGAGTCATCGTTTCCATCGCTACCGATGCCGCAGGAAAATCACAAATTCTCGCGCATCCCGCCTATACAGCACTCGCAACATACGCGGAGTTTCACTTTACCTTGTTCGAGGCCGCCCCTTCCCGCGCCACCACCCAGGAAGCCGAAGCTTTTTATCAACGTTACGGCATTCTCGATCATCACCACGTCTATCTGGCCCGCACGCTGGCCGCTGATTTATTCCTCATGCCGCCGGATTGTATTCTGTCCGACTCGGCATTCGGCAATTTTGCAAAATATCTTAAGGCTGGCTTTGATTGCTGCACCGTCGCCCCCATCGAGGCCGATCGCACCCAAGTGCTTACCTATCTCGACAGTAAAAAGGATAAAAAAACCCACTGTCTTTCCATCGATGCCGCTGAGTTACTGCAACAATCCATCGACCACAAAACCGATTATTTTCGCTCCATTATTCTTGCAGAAAATGTGCGGCCCAATGCCTACCCAAGAGAGTTTTTCTGGCTGCTAGAGGATGGCTATGTATGCCATTCCATTTTTATGCACCCCATGGCAGTCTCACACCGCGCGTTAACCACCAAAATTTTCCATCCCAACCATGAAAATACCGATTATGCCTTAATTCCTCGCCTACTCCAAGGCAGCGACAATATCAAAATTATCGACAACGCTCTTGAGGCCATTGTCATGCATTGCAGCGACAAAGAAGTCCGCGCCAACGAGTATGGCAGCCATAATCATACGGTGAACACGCATATGCTCGCCCATTTAGTGCATGTGCATCGGCATGATTTCCCAATCCACCGCAAATGCTTACATACCGCCCAATTTTTCCCATGCAAGGACCCCGAAATAAAGCCGTCGACAACCTACAAAGAGGACATTGCTTTCCTTCAAACCCATTTGGCGGCATTCGATGGGCAATAACAGCGTAGCAGCAGCGCAACACTGCCATCTCTGCCACGCGGCGCAGTTGGAGGCTATTCCTATCCCCGATCCGGATGTGGCCGCCATTTCATCGGATGGTCGACTCGTTGAGGGAAAGCTTGCTTTCGCCGTCTGCAAACAATGTAACACGTTGCAGAAAAGGATCGATGCCAACTGGCAAAAAAATATCGAGCATATCTATCGCCACTACGAGATTAACTACCAAAGCGGTGGCGCCGAACCCTATATTTTTGGCTCCCTGCTTGGCACCGGGCCGCGCGCAGAACTGCTAGTCAAACATATCAAACAACAACTGCCCCTGGGCCAGCACGGCACATTGCTCGATATTGGCTGCGGCAATGGCAATATTCTGCGCAGCTTCCATCAATCCTTCCCGGATTGGGAGCTCTATGGCCTAGAAAACTCCGATAAATGGGAAAAAGACATCCGTCGCCTACCCGGCGTGCAGGATTTTTTTACGGATGTGGCAGCCCTTAAAAATCGCCGATTCGACATGATTGTGCTCTCGCACGTGCTTGAGCATATTCCGCAACCGAAAGAATATCTTGAGATGTTAAAACAACATCTCACCCCGGGTGGCCGCATCTTCATCGCCGTGCCTAATATCCGCAAAAACCCGATCGACCTTTTTGTACTCGACCACTGCACGCATTTTGATGACGTGACGATATATCATCTTTTCCAACAGGCAGGTTTCCACACGGTTGGGCTTGAGACAGTAGCGCTCAAACGAGAGATTTTAGCCATCATCAGCACTGATTCGCCGGACGAAATTTCTCCACCCAAACCCTATGCGCAGCCCGTCAGGGAAATGTGCGCGGCCTTTTTCGCCATCGCTTTTGAGATGCTCGATTTGGCCAAACAACTTCGCCAACGGCGCCCGCTATTTGGTGTAATGGGCAGCTCCACCGCAGCGATTTGGCTCTCTGGACAATTACCAACGATGGTTGATTTTTTCTTGGATGAAGACACCCATCGCATTGGCAATACGCTCTTGGGCAAGCCGATTTATGCACTGGCGGACATTCCTCAAACTGCCGCCACAATATTCATTCCCATGAACCAAGCAATTGCCCGCGACATTATTTCGCGCGCGCCCAAACAAAAGAAATTCAATTCGAACATTTGGCAGATTGGAATTAAACGAGCATCACGGGGTTTTTATTTGCCAAACGCGCTTAATCACTGTAGCACATCCGCTTGAAATTTAGCCTTTTGCACAGAAAATTGTAAATCACATAAATTTTTAACGATGGATTATCCAATGGCAACCAGCAACAAATTTCTCTCAGTCGAACAAATGCGCGAAACCCGCAACGTGGATCGGCTTTTGCCTTCGCAACCTTTGCAACGCCAAAGTTTCGTGGGCAATGAGAGCCAATTCCTTGCCAGTTTGGAATCGCTGATGCTCCAACAGCAAATGGCGAAATCTGTCGAGGAAAAATGGGATATTCGCCTCAAGCTGGGCGTCACCTATGCCAGCCTTGGATCGGAAATCGGCACGCTTTATTTCTATCAAATGCTGATGCGCTTCGGCCGCGTCAAAACCGCGCTGGAGCTTGGCACCTATATCGGCGTTTCAACCCTATTTCTCGCGGAAGCGGTGGGCGAAAACGGGCGCGTGACAACCGTCGAATTCGGCAAAGAATTCCACGATATCGCGCGCGAAAACTTTATCCGCAACGGTTACATGGCGACAAAATCGAGCTTAAGCTCGGCTCCGCGGTCGATGTACTCCGTGATTATGCCAAAAATGGCACCCAATTCGACTTTGTCTTGCTCGACGCTACAAAAGACCTCTACGGCAAAATGTTCGAAGACGCGCTTGCTTGCACCAAGCCAGGCGGCATTCTCCTGGTCGACGATATCTTGATGCATGGGGATACGCTCAATGCCACCCCGACATCGGATAAAGGCGCTGGCGTGCGTGAGCTGCTTGATAAATCAGCCAAGCTCAGCAAAGGCTACAGCCGTGCGGTACTGCCCATCGGCAATGGCTTGCTGATGATCCATAAGCACGCCGCGTAACTTCGCTTCCGCTAGAATTGAAAATAAATAAACGGCACTACCTTACGTTACCGGAAAGTAGCATGCAGGCGGTGAGCACGCCATAGCCCAGCGCATAGAGATTACCGTTTATCTTGTGAGTCGCGGCCCTTAAATCCAGCCTATAGAAGAGCATGGGCAGCAATCAATGCTCCCCGCTACACCGGTGGACATGAGCAGCGGCAATTGCACCTGGCGCGCCCCAAACCTCAAACCGCCCCAGCACATCTGCCAGGTTGCTAAATGAATGCGCGCGGAACAGCGAAGATCCACAAAAACATAACCCAGAGAAACAAGAACGCATTACCCGTCAGGGAATAATGATCCGCAAGTTCTTGCTCACCCGCCGCAAACGCTGCCACTGGTGACACGCGATGATGCCGACTCCATGCAATCCGCCCCAAAGCACAAAAATTTGCGGGCAGCACCATGCCAAAGCCCACCGAGTAGCATGGTAATGAAAATATTGCGCATTTGCATCCATTCCCCCGCCCCGATTACTGCCAAGCGGGATATAGAGATAATCCTCAACCAAAACGATAAGCTCATATGCCACCGCCGCCAAAATTGAATCGGGTTGGAAGCAAAATAGGGATTGCGCGAAATTCGGTTTGAGCTGATAACCAAGCAACCCCGCGATCGCAATCGCCATGTCGGTATAGCCCGAGAAATCACAGTAAATCTGCACCGTATAAAAGAAGGTCGCAACAATCCCATCAACGCCGTTATATTGACCCGAATTGACAAAAAAATCGTCCACATACGGGGCAAGATTGTCCGAAATCACCGCTTTTTTGAACATCCCGATCAAAAACAACAGCAGGAAATATTTGAAATCGACCGTCGCAAAATTCCAGGCGATGCACGCATTTGCGGCAACAAATCCGTCGCCCGCACAATGGGGCCCGCCACCAATTGCGGGAAGAAGAGGATATAAAGCGCAACATCCACAAAATTGCGCGTGGGGGTAATTTTTCCGCGCCAGGTATCGACCATGTAACTGATGGAATGGAAAGTATAAAAACTGATGCCAATAGGAAGTAATATATTGAATGGCGTAGCCTGCTTTCCAAACAACTCCGCAAATTCCACCAAGAAAAATTGAAATATTTAAAGAAAGCAAGAAACCCCAAACTCACCACCAGGCCCGCTATCAGTATCCATCGGCGCTTTAGGGGCGATAGCGAAGTATTCGCGACCAGCAACGTCGTGCCATAGGCATTGAGAACCACTAAGAAAACAAGCCCCAGAAACCGCCAGTCCCACGCGGCATAAAACACACAACTAGCCGCCAGGAGCCATACTTTACGATAGGTATTCGACCCCATCGCCCAATACACAAGAAACACGATGGGGAAAAAAACAAAGAAAATGCCATCGGTAAAAATCATTCTTGCCCCATAGGTTTACAGTGAGTGTCAGCACTACCCGGCGCTGCATTATGCGATAGATGGCGAAAAACCTGATCGGCGGCCGATATACTCATGATTCTGGCACCGTCATTGTTCAAATGATCGACATCGCGCCGGTTTTTGGGATCATACAAGGCTGGAAACGATTTGGGATCGCCAAAATCGGTTCACGGTAACGGCTCCCGGCAATGGCTGGTGAATCTGTACGCCTGCGGTATCCAAACCTAAATCGTTCAATGCCGGACTATATGACAAAACATGGATATTTCTTTGCCGCAATTGGTCGATATAGGAAAATATCTCATTCACCTTGATAATCCG
>JBGAJE010000035.1:0-14166 GCA_044225085.1 Rickettsiales bacterium
GATATTCCCCGCGAGCAAATTGATCCGCATCGCCTCGTGCTGTAAATGCACGTTATCCGGGTCACGCGCGAGCGTTTCCGTCATGTATTTCGCGGCTTCCTGCAAATCCTGGTGATGCTTGGCAAATCGGCCGGAAAGAAAGCTCCCCGCAAGCCCCGGCCTGATATCCGGCGCAGGCTTCTGCAGCGACTCACCGGCATTCGCCACCGCGCGCTCCGCCCCAGGCTTATGGCGCAAATCATCCGCCCACGCCCCTGAAGCCAGCACAGTGCTGCATGCCAGCACTGCTAAAAACCTAGAAAATACCGTTATTTGCGCGGTTTGCGCCATTTGTTTACCCCTGCCGGAGCGACGATCCTTCATCCCCCGTGTAAAATCGCTTGCACTCAACGAGCGTTACATTATATTCCCGCGCCTATCAAATAAAATGCGCGTTAGAAACGCCAGGAAGAGGATGCCATGAGCAGTAAGAATAACCCAGAGATGCGTGGTGCAGTCACCGAGCTGCGTAAATACAAGGGCAAGCCTGTAAAACCTTGCCGCGTGATCGACGGTGCCCGTGGTATCGATTTCATCGGCGCAGCCTTTGAAAGCGGTGAGATCGTGGTCGACGCCATCACCAAACGCCCGATCCCATACCAGGCGATCTACGAATAATTAGACCGAAGCAACGGTTTGCTTTTGATCGCCTTGATCAGAACCGCATTAATATTAAAGCGCTACATTAGATTTTCATTTTAATATTTTGATATTTAAGTGAAGTGTAGACCTATGCTCGGTGTGTCGATGTCGGTTAATTAAACGAGCATCTAGCCCTTCTGATATTATGTAATGCTAAAGATTAGGGGGCGATACCCTGCAGATTTAACCAAATTGTAACACTCTTAGATGATCGAATCAGTAGAGTTTCCTCCTCACTTACTAATCTATAAGAGGAATACTCTACATGACTGAGACGCAAAGAGCTATACCGTATGAGCCGCTGACAGATGCACATGGTCAAATCGCTTCGGCTGCCATTGAACGAGCGGCACGCCGATTTACGGCACAATTTCTACGCCATACTATCGCTGGACAGGCGATGCCGGATAACACATCGCTCATCCCCGTGCTTAAACGGCCTGAGAGAACGATTAAGAAAGCAGCTGAATTGCCGCGCGCCGCTCTCAGGACAGATAATCCAATCGGTACAGTGCCGTTGATTCGGCCGGTCACAGCCGAGGAAGCGCAGCGACATTATGAAGTCCTGCTTCCTGAAAAAGGTCCGCAGACAATTGTAGCCGCAGAAGACACCCCAGTTCCCGCGGATGCGATTATAGGATCGGTCTTCCAGCTCGACGCGGAGGGAAAACCAGTAAAGTCTACCAAAACAGCGGATATCGATCAGGAGTTGGTTCTCTTGCGATACGCCATCGACGCACTGCTCGATACGGTCGGCGACGATCCCAAACCTTTTATCGAAGCCTATCGAAACATGGAGACGACAGCAGTGCTGGTACAGGGCAGGATCAATGAATCCTATCGCGCAAAGGGCGTCTCTCCTGCAGTACGCCGTGAAATGATCCATGACGCTTTTCAGGCGATGATGCAGTGGGCGATCAATAATCGCGCAGCCGCCTCGACCGCCGGATTCTTAGAGAAACTTGATGCGTGCTATGCCGCTTATGAGCATGCCAAAAGCTCCCATTTCAGATCTTCGGAGGTTTTTCGAGGAGATGAGGAGGTTAGAACCCTCGATCCTAGTTTACTCGAAGGACGCGAGGAGCGCCGCAAAGCAGGAGATAAAAGACTTGTTGATGGCGGAAAGCTTGAAAAACGCGAATGCCTCACCATGCCTTCCTGGGAAGGCTATTTGCTGGCAGGCGAAAAAGGCAAAATAGTAAAACAGTAAAGCTTACTACTCCGGCTTCGCGTCAGCGGGCTTCTCGGGAGCAGGGGGCTTGCCGTTGAGCAAGGTTTCCAGCTCATCCTGCCCGAGCGCGTGCGGGATGATCTGATCGCCCACCACCAATGTCGGCGTGCCCTGGATTTTCAGCTTCGTGCCGAGCTCGCGATCATCATCAAGGATAGCCTGCGTCTCTTTTTTCGCTGCCTCAAGCTTGATTTTATCGACATCCATGCCAAGCCCTTTGGCGTAATCGAGCGCGGTTTTCTCGTCCGTGCGGCCTTCATGACTCATCATCTTCGTATGGAAGGCGAAATATTTCTCGGGATAAAGCTTCGCCACCGCAAGCCCAATGCGCGAATTCGCTTCCGAAACCGGCCCGAAAATCGGGTACTCACGGAAGATTACTTTCACGGTTTTGTCCTTAGCGACCAAACCTTCCACGCCCTTGAACATGAATTTGCACGCTGGGCAGTTATAATCGAAGAACTCGACCACCACACGACTCGAATCTTTCGGTCCCGTGAACGCCGCGCCGGCATAGTTGAACACTTTATCGCGCACCGCTGGGTCCTTCAGTACCTCACTGGAGGCTGAATCCTGCTGCTTACGCTGCTCTTCAGTATATTTCTGGAGGGAGTCGAGAATCAGCTTCGGCTCATTGCTGATCGTGTCGCGCACGATTTGCTCAACCGCCGCCTTATCCAGGCCCGACGCACCGCCGCTATTGCCCGCGATCGGCATATTTGTCGAAGCGACCACCACGCCGCCAAGTGCCGTGCCAGCCAGTAAACCAAGGATAAATTGTGCCTGTTTCATAGATTCCCCCGTGAATGAGCCATTATCATCCGTGTTACGGCCCACCGTAGCAAGTGAAAAGCTTGTTAGAATTGCCTATTGATTCTTCTTTTCCTTCAATTGTGCTTTGGCTTCGCGTTCGAGATCATCCAGCTGCAAGGCGAGGGAGGAATCCCCTTTCGTATCCTGCCGCGCCCGGGCGACATGCTGCAATACCGTCTTGAAATCGCCATTCAGCGCCGCTTCCTCCGCCAGCGCCTCATAAGAAAGCCCCAATTTCCCCTGGTTCCCATAAGCAAGCGCCAATTGCCGCCAGGTAACGTCGTACGAATCGTCAATCTCCTTCGATCGCTCAAGCAATGCCACCGCGCGCGGTAACTCTGCCGGGTTGTTCTGCGCAATGAGCACCTTGGCATATTCCGTCAAAATCAGCGCTGAGCGGGGCATGAGCGTGCTCGCCTGGGCATAGGCCGTTGCCGCATCCGCCAGCCGCCCATTCTCAAATAGAATTTGGCCCTTGGTGTCATAGAAAAACGCATCTTTCGGATATTGCTTGATGAGACTATTCATGCCCGCCAATGCCGCATCGAGATGGCTGCGCTTGAACTCCGCAATCGCATGCGCATAGCGCCCCGCCACGCTCGTATCGCTCGGCGGATAAAGATTCATCGTCGTCTCGTAGGACTCAGTGAAGGCGACAAGCTTTGCAATCATCCGCGCATGCATTGCATCGAACCCATCCGGCACCTGATCGGCGGGAATCGAGGATTCCGTAATGTGGTTGCGCATGGTCGAGATCCGCTCCGTCGTCAATGGGTGGTCGGTAAGGAAAGGATTCTGCGCCAACCCACCGCTTTCCCCGCGCCGCAGCGTTTCAAACATCTCGAGCATCCCAGTCGCCGAAATATCAAGCTGATCCAGAAAACCGAGCGCCGCGTGATCCGCCGATTGCTCATTCAAACGAATATCATTCAAGAAATTCCGCTGCACCATGCTTTGGCTACCGGCGAAAATACCCATCCCCGCATTGCCCGCACTTTGCGAGCCATGGCCCTGCGCAATTGCCGCACCGCCAACCACCGCCGCCCCAACAAGTGCGCCGAGAATACTACCGATCGTCGCCCGGTCCGACTTCTCTTGAAACTGCGACAAATGCGCCCCCGCAATGTGCCCCGTCTCATGCGCGATGACACCAATCAACATCCCCGGCTTACTCGCCTGGCGGATAAGACCCGTATGAAGAAAAATATTAAGTCCACCCGCCACGTAAGCATTAATCGCCGGGTCATCGACAATAAAAATCCGCACATCTTCGGGCGGAATACCCGCCGCCTGAAAAATCGGCCGCGCGTAAGCCTGCAGCGTGTGCTCAATCTCCGCATCGCGAATGAGCCCAGCGTAAGACGTCACCGGCAGCAGCAGTGCAGCCAGCAGCAAGGCAAATTGCTGAAATATCCGAAATCGCATGCAGGGGAGTATGCATAAGCGCCACCGTTTTGCCATCGGATTTATCTACTTGATGCTGGCCCTCACATCGCTATGGTGCCCGCCATGAAGCGACAGCGCACATTGGCGGAATGGTGGTTATGGCTCGGCGTTGCCGCCATCGCCGTAGCAGGCCTTTACGCGCTGGTACCGGTCATTTCGCGCACGCCCCAACTCCAAGCGCTCGAGGTCGTACAACAGTTTTTCGGCGTTGCCCTCGTGGTGCATGTCGATCTCTCGGTGCTGATTTGGTCGCTCGCCATGCTCGGCATGGGCATTGCGCTGCTTATGCAACCCTACCAAGACCGTTGGCCAGGGTGGGGCAAGGCAGGCTTCGGCTGCGTCGCCGCCGCAACGGTGCTGATGGCTTTTTCCCCCCTCGACCCGCATTGGGACGTAGTCAAAAGCAATTACATCCCCGTATTACAGAACATCCTTTTCTTCCTGAGCCTCGGCCTGCTCTCAGCCGGGATGCTCATCACCCTCATCCCCGTGACCATCACCTATGCCTGCCCCAATCGCTGGCACCAGCTTGATGCTATAAGCTGCGGCTGGGTGACGGCGGGCGTTATTGTGCTGCTCGCGCTGCTCGGCCATTTCTTAAGCGCCAATGCCATCCCCGCAGGTCTGCCCGCCGATGCGCATTATGAGCAGCTCTTCTGGGCGGGTGGCCATATCATGCAATTCAGCTTCGTCGTGATCGCGATGGTCGCCTGGCTTTCACTCGCAACGGCACTGGGCACGCGCCTGCCTCAGCGCCGCTGGGTATTATTGGCCTATATGCTAGCCGCACTCGGCGCGCTGCTGAGCTTCGCAGGCTTTATCCTCCCGTTCGATTCGGCGCAATTCGTCACGCACCAAACGCGGGTGATGATTGAGCTTGGCGGCCTCAGCGCCACTTTGCTCGCCGTGCTGCTAATCCCCAACCTGTGCCGTACTCCTCGCAATCCCGCTAACCGCGCTTACCTGGCGTGCCTCATCATGTCGCTCATACTCTTCTTCGCTGGCGGCGGGTTGGGGCTGATGATCGCGGGCCAAAACGTCACCATCCCCGCCCATTACCACGGGATGATTGTGGGGATCACCCTAGCCCTCATGGGCCTCGCCTACACCATGCTACCCAAATTCGGTTATAAATCCGTCGCCGATACGAAACTTGCCTTCTGGCAGCCCCTTGTCTACGGCATCGGCCAACTCATGCATATCGGCGGTCTGGCTTATTGCGGTGGCTATGGCATTCTCCGCAAAACCCCCGGCGGGTTCGAACATCTCGCGCCCGATATCAAAATCGCCCTCGGCATTTTTGGGGTAGGGGGCATCATCGCCATCATCGGCGGCCTCATGTTTGTGGTGGTGATGGGCTGCGTCCGATCGCAATCATCAGCTTCGCATCATCCTTAATGGTTACAAGCTGTTGTAACTTGTGATGGAAAAATCATGCAGATTTGCTTGAACACATCGCTTCCTTATGGGATAAGCTGCAGCATCGCAACGCACACTATTCATTAACAAACGGAGATATCCATGGATATGCTTAAAAAATCAGTCGCAATGCTTCTCGCTAGCTCGATGTTGCTGACAGTCACGGCCTGCGACGGCCAACAGAATGCTTATAACGCACAACGCGGCGGTATCACCGGCGGCGGCGGTCTTGATAAATCGGATGTAGGTACCGGCCTCGGCGCCATTGGCGGCGCGGTCATTGGTTCTTCGTTCGGTAAAGGCAACGGTCGCGTAGTCGGCGGCGTCATCGGCGGCTTGCTCGGCGCAGGCATCGGCCATGAAATTGGCGCATCGCTCGACCGTGCGGATATGAACTACTATAGCCAGGCGCAGCAACGTGCGCTGGAGACCTCGCAAGCTGGTCAGCCACTGCCATGGCGCAACCCGCAATCGGGCCATTCGGGCGTGATTATTCCGGCCCAGCCTTACCAGAATTCGGATGGGCAATATTGCCGTGAATTCCAGAATAAAATCACGGTCGGTGGCCGCACCGAGAATGGTTACGGCACCGCGTGCCGCCAACCGGACGGCAGCTGGCAGATCGTTTCGCAATAACACGAGGATCCCCTACGCATGACGACGGATAACGACGCGGGCGAAAGCCCCATTCCAACTGGCACCCTCATGAAAGGCAAACGTGGCCTCGTCATGGGTGTGGCGAACGATAAGTCCATTGCGTGGGGGATCACTCAATACTTGCACGCTCAGGGTGCTGAGCTTGCCTTCACCTATCAGGGCGAAGCGCTCGAAAAGCGCGTGCGTCCACTCGCCCAATCCGTCGGCGGCAAGCTGATTCTGCCGTGCGACGTGACGAATATGGACAGTGTGGATGCGACGTTTGCCGCTATCGAGAAAGAGTGGGGCGGGCTTGATTTCATCGTCCACGCTATTGCGTTCTCGGACAAGGACGAACTCAAAGGCAAATACATCGACACCACGCTCGATAACTTCCTGATGACGATGAACATTAGCGTCTACTCCTTCACCGCCGTTGCCCAACGCGCGGCCAGGCTGATGAAAAGCGGCGGGTCGATGATTACGCTGACCTATCTCGGTGCCGAACGCGTGACCCCGCATTACAACGTCATGGGCGTCGCCAAAGCAGCGCTTGAGACGAGTGTGAAATACCTCGCGGTCGATCTCGGCGCACAAAATATCCGCGTCAATGCCATCTCCGCCGGGCCGATCAAGACGCTGGCCGCCATGGGCATCGGCGATTTCCGCTATATCTTGAAGTGGAACGAGCTGAACTCACCCCTCAAGCGTAACACCACGATTGAAGATGTCGGCGGCGCAGGCCTGTTCCTGCTCTCCGAACTCGGCTCCGGCACCACCGGCGAAATCATGCATGTCGATTCCGGCTACCATGTGGTGGGCATGAAAGCGATTGATGCGCCGGATATTGCGCTGGTTTAACTGCCGCTTACTATTAGTAATAATTAGCGCCCGCGGCCGCGGATGTGGCCGTCGCAAATCTCAATTGCTAGGTCAATTTTTTCGCGAATGAGAGCAAAGGCTTCACTGTGCTTAGGGGTGTCGATGTCAAAGCCCCATTGAGTAGCAATGGCGCGGAGCTCTTCTCGTTTTGCTTCGAAGGCGCCTTTCTTTTCGGCAGCGGTGGTGGGGGATTTGATAAGGTCGTCAAAATCAGCGATAGCATGGATGTCTTTGTCAATTCCTTCTGGGGCTGGGGAATTTTGCTGAATATACTGGCTTAGCACACGTACTGCTTCATTTCTTTCGTGATAAGTACCCGTATCGCTCCAGACTTGTTCGAGTGTGAGTCTCAAAGCAAATTCAGATTTGGAACCACCGATGCGATTGAGCGCGTAATTAGTAAGATTTTTTACAACAGATAGCCGATTCATAAGAGGTCGTATGTCTGATTCTGGTACCAAACTAGGTACATTTTTTTGCAATCGAACCAACGCTCTTTGCGATACTTCACACCTGCTTATGATTGTCTGCATTGCCTCACGATAATCGGCGTAGTCTTTGTTTGGTCCAATTCTTCTTTCTGGATGGTTATTGATTAGATTGAATAGGTAAGAGACATGAAAAGATGCATGGCCAACAACCCTAGCAATTCTGTTCCATTGTCGTTTTTCTAGTGTATCCGTTTGTTTGTCTTAATTTCTTTATTCAGTCTGTAGCATTGGTTCTGACACAGCTCTCATTTTTCCGATCGCGTCGCGCGTGCGAGTTAGCCATGGTTCGATGATTTCGTCATGTGTCATAGGCTCGGTCATGATGTCACTATAGGGATTAGTTATGAATCGTGGATGACAGTTTCATGACATTCCTATTGCCTGTGCTGGGGGTGGATGCCATAACTTCCGCATGGCAAGTAACTCATTCGGCACCATTTTTCGTTTCACCACCTGGGGCGAATCCCACGGCCCGGCGATTGGCTGTGTGGTGGATGGCTGCCCATCGCTGATCGACCTCAGCGAAGCCGACATCCAGCCCTACCTCGACAAACGCAAACCTGCGCAATCCAAATTCACCACCCAGCGCAAGGAATCGGACACGGTAAAAATCCTCTCCGGCGTGTTCGAGGGCAAAACGACCGGCACACCGATTTCGCTCATCATCGAAAACGAAGACCAGAAATCGAAGGATTACGCCGAGATCAAAGACAGCTTCCGCCCCGGCCACGCGGATTATACCTATCAGGCGAAATACGGCATCCGCGACTATCGCGGCGGTGGCCGCTCCAGCGCGCGCGAAACCGCGATGCGCGTCGCCGCCGGTGCCATTGCGCGCAAGGTGCTTGCGGCGCCTGGCATCAGCCTCAAGGGCTACCTCGTGCAAGTCGGTGACGATAAAATCGACCGCGCGAATTTCGATGCGGCGGAAATCGACCGCAACCCCTTCTGGTGCCCGGACGCCAAAGCCGCCGCCCGTTGGGCCGACACGCTCGATGCCGTGCGCAAAGACGGCTCGTCGCTCGGCGCCATTATCGAAGTGGTGGCCGAAAACGTGCCCGCCGGCCTCGGCGAGCCGATTTACGACAAGCTCGATTCCGACCTCGCCCGCGCCATGATGAGCATCAACGCCGTGAAGGCCGTCGAAATCGGCGACGGTTTCGCCGCCGCCGCCCTACGCGGTGAACAAAATGCGGATCGCATCCGCGCCGGGGCAGGCAAGGGGGGCGTTGAATTCCTCAGCAATCACGCGGGCGGCATCCTCGGCGGCATCAGCAGCGGCCAGCCGGTCGTCGTGCGCTTCGCGGTGAAGCCGACCAGCTCCATCCTCACCCCGGTCGAAACCATCACCACTGCGGGCGAAAACACCGACATCACCACCAAAGGCCGCCACGATCCCTGCGTCGGCATCCGCGCCGTACCCGTCGGCGAAGCGATGATGGCCTGCGTGTTGGCCGATCATTGGCTGCGGTGGAAGGCGTATCAGAAGTAGGGAGGGGCGACCCGGGCTTACGCCGCGGGCCGCTGATCCTCCCCCCACTTTACGCGGCTTGAGATAGCGGAGCTGAAATGGATGCCGGCACTCTAATACTCAGCTTGCCGGGCACGTTGACCACTACGATGCGGTGTTCTTGAGCAACGTTGGGGTACTCGCGAACGATCGCCTCGTTGTAGGCCGCAGCAATCCCTTCGATGCATTCGACGACGGATGATAGCTTCCTCCGAGGTATTTTCTCATGATAAAACCATATCAGCCGCTTGTCGTGGTCGAATGTCCTTTGAGCCATTTGTCTGGCCCATTGTTGCGTTTCCAGCAACCTTCTCATCGGCACATCCAGATACCCCTCTTCGAAAAACCTCAGAGGGTTGGATGCGATGATCGGAGGCTGCCGTGCAGGGGCAGAAGCTTGTGGCTTGGGAGCCGGTTTATGCTTGGCCATGTCCTTTCTGTTACCTCATGACTGCAGACAATTCCCAGCCCCATGCCGAGAATTTCGTCAGTAACCCCAACACTGCCCATTTCCCAAAGGATGAAGCATTGTTGTTCGGATCACATGCATCATTAACGAATAATTATGACAGTTTAATGTCAGCCACGAAATTATCTGCGTGTTGGCCGATCATTGGCTGCGGAAGGGGTATCAGAAGTAGGAAGTCGCGATCCGACGCCCCGCAATGGGGCGCCGGACCGCGAACCTGCCGTTCACCCCACCGCGGCGAGTGCCGGAGCGATGACGAGGCGGTCTTGTTGGAAGTAGATGCGGATAGCATTGCCCCGTTGAGCGATACGGTCGATTGCCGTACCGATCGAGGTCAGGGCTGTGGTTATGCTGCCCAGGATCTGCGCGACTTGCCTCTCTTCCAGATTCGGAAAAGTGATCCGCAAGGCACCGTCCTTACCGAAGGCCGATTCATGCCTGGCGGGGATTCCCGCATATTGAAGGATAGAGGGATCGCCCAGATGATGGGCGATAAAGCCGGCAGCGTTGAATGGGGTGTTCCCAATTCTAACGCCAGAAACTCTCTGCTCAGCCATAGTGCTCCGTTACTCCATTTCCATGCTTCAGGTTCCTCCGGTTCACACCGAGAGGTCGTCTTGATCCCCCAATCCGTTCCTGTCGGCGTTTTTGGCGCAGATGGAAAAGGTTGGTTCGAGGAATCACCCACCAACCTAACGATGAATTGTTACAAGATTATGTCAGTTTTTGAGAATATTGGGGAAGTGGGGAGGCGGCCCGCTCGCGCATTTTGCACGAGGGGCCGCTCACCTGTCAGGAGATAGTGATGCAGACGATGCCGTTTCCTTCTTGGTTCACATAGTCACAGTGCCAACCAAGAACGGCTGCCAGCTTCCTAATGCCGCTTTTAGTTCGGTATCGTAAGGATCGATAGTGAGGCTAATCTTGTTCTCACTCGGGTTACGATTACGTTCGACATAGGTTTTCCAGTTAACTCCGAGAATGCGGACAAGCAAAGACACTATCACTATCTCGAAAACATGGTCAGCCATGCTCTCTTCAACATGGTTATCGTTAGCCATCACAGCGGTATCGGAAGTCATCGAGTCAAGTCTCCTACGTATCGGCAAGTTCACAACGCGCAAACCTTTCTGCCGTATTCTTCATCCAGGGCCCAGAAGGGTTTGTATGGAAAGAAAGAATCACCCTTATAATACCCGATTTTTGTTACTGTTTGATGACGATGGGTGATTTAGTGGCATAAGCAATCCATTGTTATTATTATATTTATTCGTGTGGGTGTGATGATTTATGCCCGGTCTTGCAATTCCCCCAAAACGCGCCATATCACTGGGGAAACAATTGTTTAGAGGCCATCCCATGACCGAGACCGCCACCCAGACCAAGCCCGAACAGCACCAATTCGCCGCCGAAACATCGCGCGTGCTGCAGTTAATGATCCATGCGCTTTACACGAATCGCGATATTTTCCTGCGCGAACTCATCTCCAACGCGTCGGACGCCTGCGACAAACTCCGCTACGAAGCGGTAACGGATGGCGCGCTGCTGGGCGACCAGCCGGAGCTAAACATCCGCATTTCCTTCGACGAAAAAGCCAAAACGCTGACGGTTGAAGATACCGGCATCGGCATGAACCGCGAGGATTTAATCGCACATCTGGGCACCATCGCCAAATCCGGCACGAGCGAGTTTTTAAGCCAGATGACCGGCGACAACAGCAAGGATGTGAACCTCATCGGCCAATTCGGTGTCGGCTTTTACTCCGCCTTCATGGTGGCCGATCGCGTCACTGTCACCAGCCGCAAAGCGGGTGATGATGCTAGCTGGCAGTGGGAGTCGGATGGTTCTGGCAGTTATACGGTAAGCGAAGCCCCGCAAGCACCGCGCGGCACCAGCATCACCCTGCATATGAAGCCTGACGCGAAGGATTACCTCGACCGCCACAAGCTCGGCCATATCGTCAGCACCTATTCGGACCATATCGGCTTCCCCATCACGCTGACGGATAGCGAGGGTGTGGAGCATCACCTCAACGAAGGCTCGGCGATCTGGACGCGGCCGAAATCGGAGGTGACGGAGGAGCAATATCAGGAATTCTACCGCCATGTCGCGCATTCGCCGGAGAAGCCCTGGGCCGTGCTGCATAATAAGGCGGAGGGGAAGGTGGAATATACAAGCCTGCTCTTCATCCCCGGCATCAAACCGTTCGACCTATTCCACCCCGAACGCCGCCGCCGCGTGAAGCTTTATGTAAAGCGCGTGTTTATTACGGATGAAGGCGTGGAGCTCGTGCCGCCCTATCTCCGCTTCCTGCGCGGAGTGATTGATTCAGCCGATCTGCCGCTCAACATCAGCCGCGAAACACTGCAAAAGTCGCCCGTGCTCGATAAAATCCGCGAATCGGTGACGAGCCGCGTACTGACGGAACTCAAAAAACGCGGCGAGAAAGACCCGGCCGAATACGCCAAATTCTGGGAAAATTTCGGTGCGGCCCTGAAAGAAGGCCTCTGCGAAGGCAACGCCCCGCGCGATAAAATCCTCGATGCCTGCCGGTTTTATTCCACGCACGGCGACGAACTTGTTTCCCTCACCGACTACAAATCCCGCATGAAGGAAGGGCAGGAGGCGATCTACTACCTCACCGGCGACACACTCAGTGTGCTCCGAAACAGCCCGCAAATCGAGGGCTTCAAAAAGCGCGGGATTGAAGTGCTGCTGTTCACCGACCATGTCGATGATTTCTGGACAGGTGTAACGGTAAAATACGGCGAGCTACCATTCCGTTCGGTCATGAAAGCCGGCGCCGACCTCGAAAAATTCGCCGCGCCGGATGAAAAAGAAACCGAATCCAAGCCCGAAGCAAAAGCCGAAGTCGAAGCACTCTGCGCCGCCATGAAAACGCTCTATGGCGACGCGGTGCGCGACGTGCGCGTCACCCACAAACTCGCCGAAACGCCGATTTGCCTAGCGGTCGATGAAGGCGACATGGACATGCGCATGGAGCGCTTCCTCGCCGAGCACAAACAACTCCCCAAACGCATGGCAAAAATCGTGGAGATCAACCCTACGCATCCGGTGATTACCGCTCTGGCGGCTGGTGTGGCGAAGGGTGGTATGGATAAGAACGCCGAGGATGCGCTGTGGTTGCTGCTCGATCAGGCGTTGATTGCCGAGGGTGAGCCAGTGGCTGATGCGAGTGCGTTTGCGAAGCGCTTGAGCCAGTTTTTGACGAAGGGTTTGGCGGCTTAACGATCGATGCCGGTGAAATGCGTCTCCAGCTCGCCCCGTGCGTTCATGAGGCGATAGGTGGTGATGCCGTTTTGCGGGTGAATGCGGGGTGAGGGTTTTTGAAGAAGGCGCATTTCATCTGTTGAAGCTTTTACCATGTGCGCAGGGTCGGTAATAAGATGGCGCAGCGTTTCGCTCAGTTCGGGGGGCGGGTTATTCAGGAAAGCTCGAAAAGTAGGGGAAGTATCGCGTAGCCGTGTCATATACCGATAGACTTCAGGCGCATCTTCAAGTGGTGCAGTGAGTCTCGGAAGGCGCATAAAATGTTGGGGTAGCTGCTGCTGTAGTTGTGCGATGGCTTGCTCAAGCGTAGAGCAATCGGCGAGCATTTTGGGGGTGTTATTAAATTTCATCATCTGGAATGATCTTGCGAATGTTTCCTGCGGCGGGTCTTGGGTCACGCTGTTATCTTGATGGCGTGTACTTTGAACGGATTCGGGATGGGCTTTTGCCACTGCTTCGCCAAGTGGTTCTACGAGCTCTGGATGGTTGAGTAGCTCGATTATCCAGCGCGGATCAAAAGATGGATTCGTTTTTTGAATGGCCTTCAATGCATCGATGGCGTGGGCCACATGACCGGCGCCAACACAGCCGTGGTGATAATCATGTGCTATTTTTTCAGCATTAGTGGTGGATGGATCAAACGTGATCCCCTCTCGGCTATTGGAAGGGAACTGTACCCAACGCAGGCCAAAGGCAGCGGTGAATAGCGGACGTAACATAGGCACAGTTAGGGTTTTGAGTGGCGAGGCAGTGGGGGTGTTCGCCAACCACATTGCCCATTGGTCTGGCGTGGCAGCGGCTGCTGTGCCGCCTAATATGAATGCTCTTCTGCCTAGTCTCATTCATGCCTCCTATATGAGGTTGAAATATACTTTGAAGTTCTACCGATCGATACCGGTGAGACGCGTTTCCACCTCACCGCGGTTGTTCATAAGGCGATAGGTGGTGATGCCGTTTTGCGGGTGGATGCGGGGTGACGGAGCGGTGACTTGTTTCTCAATTGCTTTTGCTTGCGTGGCAGCAGCTTCTTCGATGGGGGAGATGATATTTGCGAGGCTCGTGCGTATTTCAGCGGGAGCCTTGGCGAGAAAACGATCGAATGCAGGAATACGAGGCAGGTCCTTTACTTGTTTGCCTGCCCTATGTAATGAAATCTGGTTTTTTAATGGGGCTAAATCTCTAAAATAAAGCAGCAGCCTTCTTTCCAATAGTTCTGCCGCTTGGGACGTGTTTGTGACGTTCTGTAATCCCGGTGCTTGGGCCACCACTGCTTGCAGGTTTCGGCACGCGTCTTCAA
>JBGAJE010000036.1:0-13108 GCA_044225085.1 Rickettsiales bacterium
ATTTGCGTCGCAGACGCTCCTTAAGATGGATGCTGAATCAAGTTCAGCATGACAAAATGAGGAGAGAAACAATGACCCAGCAAACTGTCCGAGTCGCCCTGCGTGATGCTATGGCTGAGGAAATGCGCCGTGACGGCGATGTCTTCGTCATGGGCGAGGAAGTCGCCGAATACCAAGGCGCTTACAAAGTCACCGAAGGCCTACTACAGGAATTCGGCGCCAAGCGCGTGGTCGACACGCCGATCACCGAGCAAGGCTTCGCAGGCCTCGCCGTCGGCGCAGCGTTCCTCGGCCTCAAGCCCGTCGTCGAGTTCATGACCTGGAACTTCGCCATGCAGGCGATCGATCAAATCCTGAACTCCGCCGCCAAAACGCTTTATATGTCCGGTGGCCAGGTGAAATCCTCTATCGTCTTCCGCGGCCCCAACGGCGCGGCTAGCCGCGTTGCCGCGCAGCACAGCCAGTGTTACGCAAGCTGGTACGCCCATTGCCCGGGGCTGAAAGTCATCGCGCCGTATGATGCGGCGGACGCGAAGGGCCTACTCAAAGCCGCCATCCGCGACCCGAACCCGACCATCTTCCTCGAAAACGAGTTGTTGTACGGCGTCAGCTTCGATGTGCCGGATGATGCGGACTACATCATCCCCATCGGCAAAGCCGCCGTGAAGAAGCAGGGGACGGATGTCACCATCGTCGCCTTTTCCATCTGCGTGAAATACGCGCTGGAAGCCGCCGAGCAACTCGCCAAGGAAGGCATTAGTGCCGAGGTGATCGACCTGCGCACCATCCGCCCGCTCGACAAACAGGCGATCATCGATTCCGTGCGTAAAACCCACCGCCTCATCAGCGTTGAGGAAGGCTGGCCGGTCGCGGGCATCGGTTCCGAAATCGCTGCGATTGCGATGGAAGAACTCTTCGACGAACTCGACGCCCCAGTCGTGCGCGTCACCGGCAAAGACGTTCCGCTGCCTTACGCCGCCAATCTCGAAAAGCTCGCCCTGCCAACGACCGAAGACGTCGTGATGGCTGCGCGCGACATCTGCCAACCCAAATCCAAAGCCGCTTAGGAGTTCCCATGCGCCTCACGCTCGCCTTGCTGATTTTGACTGCCTTGGTTGCCACGCCAGTGCTGGCGGATGAGCTAAAACCGATTCGCAGCATCACCGTGACAGGGCAAGCCGAGCGTAAAGTAGTGCCTGATATGGCGTATCTGTCGGTAAACGTCAGCGCGACGAACCCAGACGCCAAGCAGGCAAAAAGCCTCTACGATGAAAAAATGCATAAAGTGTTAGAGGTTATCAAGGATGCAGATATCGACGAGAAAAAAATTGCAACCCAACAATCCGGCATTCAACCTTGGTGCGAACCCGATGACGCGACTGCCACGCCGCTCGGTAAGGGCTGCAAAAGAAATTACCGTTTCTCGACGCAGTTGATGGTCACGGTTCAGCCATTAGAAAAACTCGCAGCTCTCATGGATAAGCTAACGCCAGTGCTTGAGGATAAAGCCGATACGCAACGCAGTTGGCAACAGGCGCTGAGTCTCAATTACACCATCAGCAATCCTGAAAAAATTCGTGCTGAGATGGCGACGGACGCCATCCAGAATGCTCGCGAAAAAGCGGACCAAATGGCTGCCGCTGCGGGGGCGTCGGTGAATAGCGTCTACCAAATCACAGAAGGCAATGTGCCGATCTTTAACCACCCGATGCCCGTTATGGCAATGTCGCGCATGGGTGCAAGTAATGGCATGGCAATGGCTGCGCCTGCGCCAGCAGCGGCTCCGCCCGCGGGTGAACAAGAAGTCAACGCCAGCGTCACGATCACTTACGAACTCCAATAATCAACAAGGGAAATCTGCAATGCCCATCGAAATTACCATGCCCGCCCTTTCGCCCACGATGACGGAGGGCAACCTCGCCAAATGGACGAAAAAAGAAGGTGACAAAATCAAAGCCGGTGAAGTCATCGCCGAAATCGAGACCGACAAGGCGACGATGGAAGTGGAAGCCGTCGACGAAGGCACGCTCGGCAAAATCGTGATCCCAGCGGGCACAGAAGGCGTAAAGGTGAACGAAGTCATCGCCCTGCTGCTCGAAGATGGCGAAGACAAAAAAGCGATTGCGAACTGGAAGCCCAAAGCTGCCCCCGCCGCGCCGAAGGAAGAAGCGAAAGCCGCCTCTGCCAGCACCGCACCATCCGCCGCTCCGGCTGCGCCAACTGCTGCACCGAGCTTGGCGCCAACTGCCAGCAAAGCCCCCGCAGCACCCATCGCAAGCGCCGCATCCGCGCCGCGCACAGCTGGTGGCCGCGTGAAAGCATCGCCGCTGGCCAAGCGTATCGCGGCGACGAAGGGCATCGATCTTTCCTCCGTTGTCGGCTCCGGCCCGAATGGCCGCATCATCCGCGCGGATGTCGAGAACTTCACCGGTGGTGGGTCAGGTGGCGTTGTCCACCGCAACCCGGTCGAGTTCGTGCAAGTGCCGAACAATTCGATGCGCAAAGTGATCGCGCGCCGTTTGCTGGAATCGAAGCAACAAGTGCCGCACTTCTACCTGACGGTGGAAGTCGAGCTCGACGCGCTGATGGATGTCCGCCAGCAACTCAACACCCAAGCCGTACTCAAAGCTGGCAAAACGCCGGAGGGCAAAGACGCGCCGCCTGCGTACAAACTCTCGGTGAACGACCTCGTCATCAAAGCCGTGGCCCTCGCGATGCGGGATAAGCCAAACTGCAACGTGTCGTGGTATGACGATGCGATCGTGCAATATAACAACGTCGATGTTTCGGTGGCGGTCGCCACCGATGGCGGCCTTATCACCCCCATCGTGCGCAATGCGGACCAAAAATCTCTCCCGCAAATCAGCACCGAGATGAAAGACCTCGCCAAGCGTGCGCGCGACAACAAGCTCAAGCCTGAGGAATTCCAGGGCGGTGGCTTTTCGATCTCCAACCTGGGCATGTATGGCGTAAAAACCTTCCAAGCCATCATCAACCCGCCGCAGGCCTGTATTTTGGCCGTAGGGGCGGGTGAGGAAAAGGTGAAAGTCGTGAAGGGCGAGTTCAAAGCCGTGCAGGTGATGAACGCAACGTTGTCGGTCGATCACCGCGCGGTGGATGGCGCATTGGGCGCGGAGTTCCTGCAAATCTTCAAACGCTACATCGAACATCCGATTCTGATGTTTGTGTAACCAATGGAAAAGGCCACCCATATCTGTACGAATTGCGGGTATGAGGGCAAACCCATGCGCCCGCCGAGCGACGAAACCGGCGGGGTCAGCGAAACGGGAAAGGCGCTTGATAAAGTTTCGGGCCTGCTTTTCCCAGGACTTGGCTTCTTGATCCGGCCATTAGCGATGTTCATGGTGATCCCCATCTACATCGTGCTGTGGCCGATCAAGCGTAAGCTGAACCCGGCGAAACATTGCCCCAACTGCGGCCTGCCGCTGATGGTGCTATTGAAGAGTGACGCCGGTTTCATCGCCAAGCGCAAAGCCGATCTCAAAGCCGGCGTGCGTTTCGAAGCGGAGGAAAAACCGGCCCTGGCATTTGGTCGCGAGATCAAACTGCCGGGTGATGAGAAGCACGAACCTCTCGCCGATGTGCCATCACCCACCATGCTGCCGCCGCTCGCCGCGCTGCTGGAAGAAAAGAAAGAAGCACCACCCCCGGTGCAAGAAGAAACAAAGGAAACCCCGGTCGAGAAAAAACCGGTCGATCCGAACAAATGGTAACCATGTCATCCTGAACTTGTTTCAGGATCCATCATCAAGGGTATTTGCGTCGCAGGCGCGCCTTGATGGATGCTGAATCAAGTTCAGCATGACAGAAGATAACGAAGGAGAAAAAAATGACTGAACAATTCGATGTGGTGGTGATTGGTGGTGGCCCGGGTGGCTACGTGGCGGCAATTCGCGCGAGCCAGCTTGGGATGAAAGCGGCGCTTGTCGAGCGCGAGAATCTCGGCGGCATCTGCCTCAACTGGGGCTGTATCCCCACCAAAGCGCTACTGAAAAGCGCGGAAGTGTACCACACCATTCAGCATGCGGAAGAATATGGTTTCACCGTGAAGGACGTGAAGTTCGACCTCACCAAAATCATCCAGCGTTCGCGCGGCGTGTCGGAGCAAATGAAAAAAGGCATCGGCTTTCTCATGAAAAAACACAAAGTCACGGTGTTCGAAGGCAGCGCCGCCCTCGCTGGCCGCGGCAAAGTGAGTGTGACGAAAGACAAAAAGAAAATCGCAGATCTCGAAGCCAAACACATCATCATCGCCACCGGCGCGCGTGCGCGGCAACTGCCGGGCATCGAAGCAGATGGCAAATTGATCTGGAACTATCGCGAAGCCATGGTGCCGACCGAAATGCCGAAATCCCTGCTCGTCGTCGGCTCCGGCGCCATCGGCATCGAGTTCGCAAGCTTCTACCGCACGCTGGGTGTGGATGTGACGGTCGTCGAGGTGATGGATCGCGTGTTACCCGTCGAGGATGAAGAAATCTCGAAATTCGCTCAGAAACAATTCGAGAAAGAGGGCATGAAAATCCGCACCGGCACCACGCTGAAGTCGGTGACGAAAGGCAAAACCAATATCACCGCCCATCTTGAAACAAAGGATGGCAAGAAGGAAGATGTGACGGTGGATCGCATCATCGTCGCGATCGGCATCGTCGCCAATACGGAAGGCCTCGGCCTCGAGGGAACCAAGGTGAAACTCGAACGCGGCCATATCGTGGTGGATGACGTACTGCGTACCGGTGAACCGGGCATCTACGCCATTGGCGATGTCACTGGCGCACCGTGGCTCGCCCACAAAGCCAGCCATGAAGGCGTCATCTGTGTCGAAGCCATCGCCGGCAAACATCCGCACGCGATGAAGCGCGAAAACATCCCCGGCTGCACCTATTGCCGCCCACAAGTGGCAAGCGTCGGCCTCACCGAAAAAGCCGCCAAAGAAAAAGGCTACGAGCTCAAAGTCGGTCGCTTCCCCTTCATGGGCAACGGCAAGGCCGTGGCCCTCGGCGAGGCGGAAGGTATGATAAAAACCGTATTTGATGCGAAAACCGGCGAATTACTGGGCGCTCACATGGTCGGCACGGAAGTCACCGAGCTCATCCAAGGCTATGTCATTGGAAAAACTGCAGAACTCACCGAGGCGGAGCTGATGGAAACCATCTTTCCGCACCCAACCCTCAGCGAAATGATGCACGAATCCGTGCTCGATGCCTACGGCCGCGCATTGCATATATAAAATTAATAACTATCTAGGCAGTGTGGCCTTCTCACCAACTAGGAGTTTGTTATGACCGCGACTGATAAAGACGATGAATATTGCGCCACCGCCAATAAGGCCGGCGCAAAAATCCGTTCACTCTACGAGCATGCGAACCGCGATGTGCACGAAGCAGTCGAACGGGTCGATACCCATATTCACCAAAAACCGGTCGAGTCGAGCCTAATTGCGCTTGGTATTGGCGTGGCACTTGGTCTGCTCTTGGGTGGGCGTCGCTAGATGCGCACTTTGCGCCATATCGTTGAGCTTGCGCTCATCACCCGGCCAGTGTGGGAGAACACCGTTTCTCACCGCACCATGCCGCGGATCGTGAGCTTACTGGTGCTCTCCGTCATCGCAGGCCTGCTCGCTTGCACACTGATGGCGGGGATATTCTATGCCATCTATCGCGGCGGCATCGCCTATGGCTTCACGCCGGATGGTGCATTGCTTGTGACGGGTGCCTGCGTATTAGCGGCGTTCGTCGCGGTGCTTGCCACCATTCGCTGCATTTTGTGCAAAATGCGTGTTGGTTCGCTACCGCGTATGTCACGCCTGGCGGATATAACCGAGGCGTTTCTTGAGGGCCTCAACGGCCCCAACCACCGGTCGTAACTAAACCTTGGCGGTACGCACCCATCGGCTAACGCCGTGGCGTGTTTTTTCCCAATAATGCGGTGCGGCGATTAGCTGATAAAAAGCCCGCACCGCAGCCGCCGAATGCAATAGCCAGTAAAATGGATAAGCGAGCAGCGCCAAGTGCATATATTGCCATCCTTCAAGCTTCAATACCGCCCGCGCAAATACCCAATGGCTCACCGTACCGCCCACCACCGAGGCAATGCATAGCCATAACAACACCGGCGAGTGATAATGGTGAATGACGCCGGTGAGTGACAAGGCAAACACCAACCAAAAAATCGGCGCGAGCAAAAACGTGAGGGCAGGGGCCCCCACAAAAAACTGAAAACCATAATACCCTGCCGCGCCCAAGCGCCGCTTCAGCTCCCCAGTGTCGCGCGTATAAACCAGCCAGGTCTGAATATACCCCTTGATCCACCGGCTCCGCTGACGCATCCACGCGCCAAGCGTAATAGGCGATTCTTCCAGCGTTAGCGATGGCAACACCCGCGTCTCATATCCGAGATATGCCAAGCGAATTCCCAAATCCGCATCCTCGGTGACGTTGAACGCATCCCATCCCCCCGCTGCCTGCAAAGCGGAAACACGCAGATGATTGCTCGTCCCCCCCAGTGGAATCGGCATTCGCATCCGCTCCAACGCTGGCAATAAAATCCGAAACAGCGCGCTATATTCGATTGAAAAAAGCTGGGTCAGCAAATTCTCATCGCGGTTATAATAATTAAGTGCCGCCTGCAAACAGGCCACCTGCGGCCCGCACATCGCAAACATCGCCACCGCGCGCTTAAGCTGGCCGGGGTGCGGCGCATCTTCCGCATCGTAAATCGCCATGAACTCGCCCCGAATATGCTGAAGCGCGACGTTGCACGCCTTCGGTTTCGTGCGCGGCTGCGAAGGCGGCACGCGAATAATCTCCATCGTTTCCGGTGGGTGAAGGCCGCGCAGCGCCGTCAGTGTCGCATAATCATCCGCCTCGCAGATGAGTTTAATATCGAGCTTCTCCTTGGGGTAATCCAGCGCCGACAGATGCCCGATCAACCGCTTAATCACCGCTGCTGATTCCTGATAGAGTGGCACCAGCAACGTGTAGACCGGCAGCACCTCGTCATCCAACGTGCTCAGCGCATAACGCCGCACTGGCGCACTCGCCCGTTGTTCACGCAACGCCGCAGTGCCCTGCACATAGAGCTGATATTTCACCGCTAGCGTTGTGAGGTAGAAGAGATTGCACGCTACCAACATCACGGCAAAACCCGTCATCGGCGCCGCAATCAGCCCCCCGACCACCGCCGCTGCAATCCCAAGAAATCCATAAAGCTGATCCATAAAGCTGATGATCCAGTAATGTCCGATCCGCCACCAAATGTCGGTGCTGCCGCCGCAGTCCAAGCTGAGCATGGCGTGTACTTGCCGTCGCGCCAAGGGATGAAAAGTAATCCGCAAGGTCACGCGGCGAGGTGGCGATCAACTGCACGCGCGTCCCAAAATAAACCGCCACAAGCAGGCGCAAGTGCTCGGATGGCTCCGGCGTGGCAATCAGCAAAGTCTGTTCAGTGCGCGCGAAGGGCACATAACGATGCGCCACATAATGCGGCAAATCGCGCGGGCTGAAAAGCGACCCATCCGGCGCGACTTGATGAAACTCCACATGCATCAGCCCTTGCTGGGTGGCAACCGCCCGCGCCAGCGCCCGGCCATTAATGTGATTATGGGCGCGCAGATAATCCCCAAGCCGCCCACGCGCTCGCGGCGCATGTTCCTCCAGCGTATCGCGAGTGATCGAGGCATGTTCAACCAAGATATCCCCGAGGCGCGCCGTGGCTGTGCTCATCGTTAAAACGTCTGGGCGAAACCGAGGGAGATACCGTAGCCATCACCAGTCTGGCGGCCATCGAGATGGTCAAACACCGTCGCCTGCACCGCGCGCCGCTCATCGATATGATAGGCCGCCGTCACCTCGGCCTTAATCAAATCATAATCCAAATCACCATTCTCGCTGAAGGCGGTGGTATGTTTGATGCCTGTCGAAGTAATGGTGCGGATCGCCGGGATAATTTGCCAATGCTCACTAATCCCAAGCCCCAACGCCGCATCCGCTTGCCATTGATCATTCAAGCTTGTGCCCCGCACGCGGTAACCAGCGCGCAGATCCACAAAATCCCGCGGGCTGACGAGGTTCACATTCGCACCATAAAGCAATGAAAGCTCCGCGTCCGTGCTTTGGCTACCCCCGCGCGGCGCACCATCGCTGCCATAGATGCTCTCGAATTTTACCAATGGCTGAATGGAAACAACCTGCGAATCATCCTTCCAAACTGCTACCCGCGCAAAAATCTCAGGGTCGGCCAAGCCCCATTTGTTTTTGCCACTCTGCGTATCTTCCTGCGCGAAGCCAGTGCCGCCGACCGTTACCTGGCGCGTAAGTCCATATTCCACATAAGGCTGAATTTCATATTTGCTAAAGCGCGCTTGCGATTTGCGATCGCCATTCGCATCAAGATAATGATCGCTCGTGAAGTAAGTCGCCTGGCCGATAAACAGGCCCTGGCCCTCGGGCTGCAGCCACGCCCCCGCATAAGCCGACGGCGCAATAGCAAATATCATCAGAGCCAACAAAGCGCGACGCATGACAACCTGTGCGATAGAATTTTTTATATTATTTTTTATTATGTTTACTAAATCGCGCACCGCGAGCAAGCACTAATCCACTTACGGTTGTTCTTTGCCTTCGCCTGTTGCGCAAGAGATACGAATGGCTGTCACACCCACAAGCATTCCACGACAACAATTAATAATAGGGAAGGGAGCAGATTCCTAATGGATCTGATGCTCAATCGCCGCCAGCGCTTTGGTGACAGCGGGGTCATCCTTCTGCGTTTGTAACTGGGTGCTGATGATTTGCCGTGCGGCTTCGGTCGCGATATCAATCATTTTCAACCGGATCTGCGCCACCGCTTCTTGTTCGGCGCGTTTGATTTTCTCTTCCGCCTGTTGGCGACGGCGATCAAGCGCAAGCTTCAAATCCTGTGCCGCTTGCTCGCGCAGCGCCGCCGAGTCTTGCTGCGCTTGGGCAACCATTTTCTCGGCCTCTTTCATCTTCTGCTCGTGCTGATCCTGGTACGTGGCGAGGAGCGCCGCAGCCTCCGCCCGCAAGCGGCTAGCTTGCTCGAGCTGATCGCGGATTTTCTCCGCCCGGCTATCAAGCGCTTTGCCAATCACCGGCACCAAGAACTTCACCGCCAAGGCGACGAAAATCACGAAGGCAACAGCCACCCATGTCTCAGGGTTTTGATACCAAGCTTCATGAACCTGCGCTTCGACAGGTACCGTGATTGGGGTTGCTGCTACGACATGCTTTGCCATCACTAACTCGCTTTCGCGAGCGGTTTCACCGCATCGCTGACCGTTTCACTCGACACTGCCTGGCCGAGCAGCTTTTCCGCCATCGCCGAAGCAAGATTGATGGTGGCCGTTTCCATCCCGCTTTGGGCTTTGGAAACCGCCTCATCCAACCGTGCCTGCGCCTGCTCAGACTTTTTCGTAAGCTCATGGTCGAGCTTCACCAAAGCCTGCGAGGCTTCCGCACTTGCTTGCGCTTGCACGGTCGCGATCATCTCCGCCGCCTTATTACGCGAGCTGGACGTGTTCGACTCATAGTCGCCCTTGGTCGATTCCGCCACCCGCTTAGCGATCTCTGCTTCGCGAATAGCGTTAGCAATAGCTTTCTCCCGCGCCTCGAGCACTTGCCCAATCCGCGGCGCAATCACCCGCGACACCAGCGTGTAAAGCACAATGAAACTCACCGCCAGCCAGAGCAGCTGGTTCGGATACCATGTCTGATCCATTTGCGGGATCTGGCCATCCTCTGCTGCTCCCGCTGCTGTCGCCGCGAAAACCGATGCAGAACCAACCAACCATGCACGGATATGTTTCATGCGCTTTCCTTTGATGCCCCGGTTATCCCTGCGAACAAGGATAACAAAGGTGAATGAACTATTTCCCGCCCATGATCATGATGCCGAGTACGAAGCTGAGCAGCCCCATGAACTCTGCGAAGACCACGCCGAGAATGGCGATTTTGCGGACTTTATCTTCTGCTGCGGGGTTACGCGCGATACCTTGCGACGCGCCGCCGAAAATCAAACCGGCACCGATGGCCGCGCCCATCATCCCGAGTGCGCAAAGGCCCATACCGATATATTTAACTGCCAAAAGATCCATGGTTTAAACTCCAAAAGTGAACAAAGGTGAAAATGAATTAGTGGTGGTCTGCAAGCGCCTCGCCGAGATACATGCAGGATAGTAAGGTAAAGACGTAAGCTTGCAAAATGGCGACGAAGAACTCAAACCCCGTCATGAAGATGAGGAACGCCACCGGCAAAATACCAAAGAACGCAAGCGGCGCCACGAACGCGGCCATCACCTGCATTAACGTATGCCCCGCAGCCATGTTTGCGGCCAAACGAATACCGAGGCTGAAAGGGCGCGAGAGGTAGGATACTAACTCAATCACCAGCATCAGCGGCGCAATCCAAATCGGCAGCCCTTCAGGAATGAAATGCTTGAAGAATCCAACCGGCCCTTGCTTGATGAGGCCGATCACCGTAATCCCCAAGAACACCGTCGCACCCATGCCGAAGGTCACGATGATATGGCTCGTCGGCGCGAAGGAGAAGGGGATCAATCCCAAGAAATTCACGAATAGAATAAACAAGAACAACGTAAAGATGATTGGGAAGAACTTCTGCCCCGCATGGCCGGCATTCTCTTCCACAATACCATGCACGAATTGATAGATAATCTCCGCCAGCGATTGCATCCGCCCCGGGATCTCCGAGCGCTTGCGCATCGCATAGGTGAAGAAGAGGCCAATCACCACCACTGCCAGCAGCATGAACACCGCCGAGTTGGTAATGCTAGTATCGATCCCGAAAAATTCCGGCATCCGCACGAGGGGCTGAACGGTAAATTGCTCTAGCGGATTATGTTGGACTTCAGCGCTCACAAATTCCCTGTGCGTTCGTTGTTATTCCTTTTTATCCGCCGAGTTGCGGCGCCGCTGGCGCGCTTCCTCGTCGAACATCAATTTTAATCCCGCAGCTGTCCCGATGAGAAGCCCCACCAGCACCCCCCACGGGAGGGTATCCTGCCACCAGTCGAACCCGTAACCGAGCACGGTGCCGACTGCCGTTGCCGAGGCGAAATCGATGGCGGAGCGAGCCGCATCGCCAGGTAATTTCTTCTCGGAGGTCACTTCCGGCGCAAGCTTCTTCACCTCGGCAAGATGCTGCTCAAGCGTCTCAAGAGATGGGGGCTTTTGTCCGTCGTCACCCATGGCGCGCGCAATTTATGGATCGTGCCTTCCCCTGTCAAGCAAGGATATGCAGCCAAAGCGCATATTTTGGAATTATCCCCAACGCTTAGTGCGTCCGCGCCTCCAGCGCATCGGCAATCCCCTTACGGAAGCTGTCGATGCCCATATCCCCCTCAAGCTTCACCCCATTGATGAAGAAAGTCGGGGTCGAGTTCACGCCAAGCTTATCAGCCGCTTCCTGGCGGCTAGCCACGATACGTGCTTCAAGCTCTTTGTCCGTTGTACAGCTTTCAAATGCCGCGCTGTCGATTCCACCAACCAGCGCAATTTGCTTGAGTTGCTTCAAGTAATCGTCACTCGCCGCCCATTGCGGCTGCATTTTGAACAATACCTCGATGAAGTGTGAACGCTGCGCACCCGCGCCACCCGCACATTCCACCACTTCCGAAGCCTTCAGCGCCGGTTCATTCAGCGGAAAATGGCGGATCACCAGCTTTGCCTTGCCGGTGGTAATGAATTCCTTCTGCAAATCCGGGAACACTTTCTCATGGAAATGCGCACAATGCGGACAGGAGAGGGAGGAATATTCCACAATCGTCACCAGCGCGTTCGGGTCACCCACAATAATATCATTCGGCCGCGGAGCCAGGATCTCGGCGTTGGTATTACTGGTCGTCTGTGCCTTATCAGAACTATCCGCCATCTTCGAAGATTGGTTGAAATAACCGAACCCCGCCGCCGCCGCGATAAGCCCCGCGAGGATAAGAACAGCAAAGATTTTTCCGCCTTTTGATGGTGTGGTCATGGAGTGCTCCTGATGCGTGTGATGCATTTCATCTAACGCGCGTCGCGATGCTTAGCAATGGGGTTCTGCATTCTGTTTTCGGTCGGTGAATAAATCCCGAACCATGTCTTACTTTTTCTTCACATGCCCCGCGATGCGCTCGAGCACCGCCCGCATTTCCTTCGGCACATGTTGGGCGATCGGTGCCGCTGCCACCGGCGGCTCCGTCACCACCGCTTTCTCCTCCGTACCGAACACACCATGCACCGGATGCAGCACAATTCGCTCCACCGCCCGGTAACCAAAATAACGCGCACATTGATCGAGGATTTGCTGCGTTACATACGTAAGCTCGGGTGCCGCCGCCGGTCGCACATCGAGATGAAGTATCGCACCAGCATTCGCCGTTGTCGGAAATTGCAAACGCTGCGGCCGTGTCACCGCCGCGCGCTCCGGCCCAACAATCTTCCCCCAATCGCGTAGCAGCGCGGTGTAAAGCTTGCCTTGCTTATTCATCAGCGGCTTGGTGGCATCCTTCACTGCTTCCTCGAGCGTGCGTGGAAACAACCGGCGTCGGCGTCTTTCACCAGGCATGCTCATGCCGCCTCCAACAATAGCTTAATCGGTGCAAAACTGCGGCGATGAATGGGGCAGGGGCCATGTTCCGCCAGCGCCTCCTGATGCAGCTTGGTGCCATACCCCATATGCCGCTCGAACCCATAATGCGGATAGGCCTCCGCCAGCTCCCGCATCATCCGGTCCCGCGTCACTTTCGCGATGATAGAGGCCGCTGCAATCGAAAGCGATAGCCCATCCCCGCCAATAATCGTCCGCGCCTCGCAAGGGAACTCCCGCGGCAACCGCTTGCCATCAATCAACGCAAACTCCGGCGCCAATCGCAGTGCTGCGGCTGCTCGCCGCATGGCAAGCGCCGTCGCACCCCATATATTAAGCGTATCAATCTCCTCAACGCTCGCCACCCCAACCCCAATATCCGCCTGGCTGAGCTTAATGGCACCGAATAACTCAGCCCGCTGCTCCATCGAGAGTTTTTTACTATCGTTAAGCCCCTTGGGAATCGCCTTCCGACTGGTAAAAA
>JBGAJE010000037.1:0-14280 GCA_044225085.1 Rickettsiales bacterium
CATGCCATCGATGCGGTATTCATTGGGAATGCCGACGCGCAACCCCTTCACGCCCGCGCCCAGCACTGCTTCAAAATCCGGAACTGTTTGTGTCGCGGATGTCGAATCTTTCGGATCGTGGCCCGCCATCGCCTTTAAACTAATCGCTGCGTCCCGCACCGTACGCGTCATCGGCCCCGCCTGGTCGAGCGAGGAGGCAAACGCCACAATCCCCCAGCGCGAGCAACGGCCATAGGTTGGCTTAATCCCTACAATGCCCGTAAACGCCGCCGGCTGGCGGATCGACCCGCCCGTATCCGTCCCCGTCGCCATAAAACCCAAGCGCGCGGCAACGGCTGCCGAGGAACCGCCCGACGAACCGCCCGGCACCAACTGCATCTGCGGCGCATCCGTCCGCCGCCAGGGGTTGATGCAGTTTCCATAAGCACTGGTGATATTTGCCGAACCCATGGCGAATTCATCCATGTTCGTTTTGCCCAGCATCACCGCGCCTTCACGGAACAAGTTGTTCGTCACCGTCGATTCATATTCCGGCTTGAAATTCTCAAGAATTTTCGATGCCGCCTGCGAGTTCACGCCTTTGGTGCAAAACAAATCCTTCACGCCGATGGGAATGCCTTCGAGCAACCCCGCCTCGCCTTTTGCTAGCTTCGCATCTGCCGCTTTCGCCTGCGCCAGCGCAATCTCCGGCGTGTGATGCACATAGGCATTCAGCGCCGGGTTATGCTTCGTGATCGCATCGAGATGCGCCTGCGTCAGCTCCACGCTCGAGATTTTTTTCGCCTTCAGCGCATCCCGCGCTTCGGCCAGGGTCATGTGGGTGGGTTGCGTCATGCGACATACTCCCGCTCTACATTTGTCATCCCTGCGAAAGCAGGGATCCCCTTCAAGGAGATTCGCGCTTGCGCGGGAATGACAATGGAAACTCTATAAGTCGCAGATTTCATCACTCAATCACCTTCGGCACCACAAAGCACCCATGGCTTTGCATCGGTGCGTTTTTCAGCACGGCTTCCTGTTGGTTGCCGTCGGTCACCACATCGGCGCGCCAGGGCAGCAACTGCTCCGACACGCTGGAAAGCGCTTCAATCCCATCCGTATTCACTTCCTGCAGCTGCTCAATCCACTTCAGCAAGCCATTGATTTCCGAGGCGTAATGCGGCAACTCGTCCGCACTCAAGCGGATGCGCGCGAGCTTGGCGATATGCTGAACTTCCTTGTCGGTCAGAGCCATGGGATTCCTTAAGGTGAGGCCCGCGTTTTAGCGGCACTGCACAAAAAATCAACATAATCGTCATGGCGAGCCGATGGCGTGGCGACGAAGCCAATCTGGACGCCTGCGCGGGAATGACGTAAGGAGGGGCATGGATCAGCCCACCGCCCTCTATTCCCTTCCGGAATTCGCCGCGCTGCTGCCTGCCAAGGGCCGCCTCATTGCGTTGGACGTTGGCTCTGTGACGATTGGCGTTGCGCTTTCCGATGCGAACCGCGTCGTCGCCACGCCAGACCAAACCATCCCCCGCCGCAAATGGAGTGATGACGCGGATGCCCTAGAGAAAATCATCAAAACCCACGACGTGGGCGGGTGTGTCATTGGCTATCCGCTAAACATGGATGGTTCCGCCGGCCCCCGTGCACAGGCCACGCGCGCCTTCGCACGCAATTTCATGGCTCGTTTCGCCATTCCCGTGCTGCTGTGGGACGAGCGCCTCTCCACCGCCGCCGTCACCCGCATGATGATCGACGAAGCGGACTTGAGCCGCGCCCGCCGCGACGAGCTCGTCGATAAGCTCGCCGCCAGCTATATATTGCAGGGCGTGCTGGATGGGCTGGGTAGTTCAGCGAAATAAAATCTTGCGTTGAAATTGGATCGACCGCTACGCTCGTACGCGTATGCACGTGAGCGACATCATTCAAATCATCATCCTCGGCTATGCGCTGGGCGGGATTCCGTTCGGTGTACTGCTGGCGAAGTTGTTTCGCCTACCCGATCCGCGCTACATCGGCTCCGGCAATATCGGCGCGACGAATATACTGCGCACGGGGCGTAAGGATATTGCGGCGCTGACGTTGTTGCTTGATGCGGGCAAGGGTGCCCTCGCCGTACTACTCACGGGATATCTATTTCCGGTGTTCGATGTTGCCAGCGCTGCCGTTGATGCATGCGGCAGAAACGTGACACTTGAGAATTGCTCCACAGTTGATCCCCACTACGCCGCCCTCGCCCTCCTCTTCGCCGCCATTGGCCATATGTTCACGCCTTGGCTGAAATTCAAAGGTGGCAAAGGCATGGCCACCATGCTTGGCGCGGCACTGGCGTTTGCATGGCCCGTTGGCATGGGCGCCATCGCCATCTGGCTCATCGTTTTTTACACGAAGCGTTATGTGTCCCTTGCTTCCATTATCGCTCTCGCGCTGATGCCGCTGATTGCTTGGCTACGCGTGGATGCGGAAAGCGCCGCGCTGATTGCCATTGGCAGCGCACTGGCCATTTGGCGTCATCGCAGTAATATCGATCGCCTACGCAAAGGCTTCGAACCGCGCATGAATTTTGGTAAGGGAGGAAAACAATGACCGGCAACTTCATCCCCAACCCGTCCCTGCGCGGCACTGATCCGGTCGACGCACTCCGCCTCATCCGCAGCGAGCAAGTGGGGCCGATGACGTTTTTCCAGCTCGTCAAATTCTGCGGCTCCGTTAAACGCGCACTCGAAATGGCACCCGATATCAGCCGCCGCGGCGGCCGCAAAAAACCCATCGTTATCGCTTCTAAAGCTGAAGCCGAACGCGAATTCGCCGCCCTCACCAAATTCGGTGCGCAAGTGATTATGTATGGTGAGGAAGCCTACCCTCGCTTGCTGCAGTATGTCGCTGATGCACCGCCTGTCCTTACCGTCCGTGGCCACGCGCATTTATTTGCGCATACTAAACTTGTCGGCATTGTCGGCGCGCGCAATGCCAGCACCAACGGCTGCATTTTTGCCAAAAAACTTGCGGCTGATCTCGGCGTGGCGGGTTATTCCGTTGTCTCCGGCTTGGCGCGCGGCATCGATGCTAGTGCCCATCGTGGCTCCATCGCGAGTGGTACCGTCGCCGTTATTGGCGGTGGGATTGATAATGTTTACCCACCCGAAAACGCTGCACTGTTTGAAGAAATCGCGGCAACGGGCGCCATTATCTCTGAGCTTCCTTTTGGTGCGGAACCCCATGCGCGCTCCTTCCCTGGTCGCAATCGCATTATCGCCGGCATGTCGCGCGGTGTGTTGGTTGTGGAAGCCTCGCTTAAATCTGGCTCGCTCATCACGGCGGAGTATGCAAATGATTATGGCCGCGATGTTTTTGCTGTTCCTGGCTCACCGATGGATCCGCGCTGTCATGGCACCAACCGTTTGCTGAAAGACGGTGCGATCATGGTCGAAACCGCGCGTGACATCATCGGCAATCTTACTTCTATCGGTGAGCTGCCCCTCGCTGAAACCGAAAGTCGTGAATTTGCCGAGGCGGAATACGCGCTGCCGGATGAAGCGACGTTGGCTGATGCTCGCGATGCCCTCCTTGTCGCGCTCAGCCCGAGCCCTACATTACTCGACGACGTACTCGTCGCGACCGGCCTTACCCCGCACCTTATGATGGCGGTTTTACTTGAACTTGAACTCGCTGGTAGGCTAGAACGCCACGCTGGCTCGAAAGTGGCGCTACGCGTCACCCAGGATTAGGAGATAGAATGTCGAAAAATGTAGTGGTGGTTGAATCACCCTCGAAAGCAAAAACGATTAATAAATACTTGGGTTCGGATTATACTGTCCTCGCCTCCTACGGCCATGTGCGCGACTTGCCGAGCAAGGATGGATCAGTGGAGCCGGATGCCGATTTCGCGATGCATTATGAAGTCGATGTCGATTCCAAAAAACAAATGGGTGCGATTGCGAGCGCCATCAAAAGTGCCGATATGCTTTACCTCGCGACTGACCCGGACCGTGAAGGCGAAGCCATTTCCTGGCACGTGCTCGAAGCGCTGAAAGAAAGCAAAAAGCTGCCGAAGGATATTGGCGTCAAACGCATTGCTTTCCACGAAATCACAAAAAAAGCTGTCACACACGCGATTGAAAACCCACGCGACATCGACATGGATTTGGTCAACGCCCAGCAAGCACGCCGTGCATTGGATTACCTCGTCGGCTTTAACCTCTCGCCTGTGTTGTGGCGCAAGCTTCCGGGTTCGCGCTCGGCGGGCCGTGTACAATCCGTCGCGCTGCGCCTAATTTGCGAACGCGAATCGGAAATCGAAATTTTTAAACCGCGTGAATATTGGGATATCGGCGTTGAACTTAAAACCGGCACCGGCGCTTCTTTCCGTGCGAAGCTCAACGAATATAACGGCACTAAACTTGAGAAATTTTCCTTCGCAAATGAGGCCGTCGCGCGTGAAGCGGAACGCACATTAAAGAGCACCGATTTCCGTGTCACTACCATCACGCCGCGCACGGTTCGCCGTGCGCCGTATGCACCATTTTCCACTTCCACGCTACAAATGGAAGCTTCGCGCAAACTTGGCTTTGGTGCGAAGCGTACCATGCAAGTTGCGCAAAAACTGTATGAGGAAGGCCTCATCACCTACATGCGTACAGACGGTATCACCGTCTCGGCGGATGCGATCGCGGATGCGCGCAAATTCATCGAGAAAGATTACGGCAAACAATACGTGCCGGAATCACCGCGCATGTACAAAACCAAAGTCAAAAATGCGCAGGAAGCGCACGAAGCGATTCGCCCGACGGATCTCTCGCGGCGCCCAGAACAAGCGGGCCTCGACGGTGAATTCGCCAAGCTTTACGAGCTGATTTGGAAGCGCATGGTCGCCAGCCAAATGGAAGTCGCGCTTTACGATCAAGTCGGCGTTGATTTGCATGATGTCACGAAGCGCCATGCATTGCGTGCGACCGGCTCGGTGCTGAAATTCGACGGGTTCTTGAAACTTTATCAAGAGACGATCGAAGAAGACCAAAAGAAAGATGACGGCGAAGACGACGATACCGAAAATACGCAGCGCCTGCCCGTGATGGAAGTGGGCGAACCGATGCGCACCAATAAGGTTGAAGCTGCGCAGCATTTCACGCAACCGCCGCCGCGTTATTCGGAAGCAAGTTTGGTAAAGCGCCTCGAGGAACTCGGTATCGGGCGGCCTTCGACCTATGCGAGCATTATCTCGGTTTTGATCGACCGCAATTACGTGAAACTCGATAAACGCCGCTTTGTTGCCGAGCCGCTTGGCCGTGTTGTGACTGCGTTTTTGATGTCGTATTTCGACCGTTATGTGGAATATGATTTCACGGCGAATCTCGAAGAAAATCTTGACTTGATTGCTGATGGCGAACGCGATTGGAAAGCGGAGTTGCGGGCTTTTTGGAAAGACTTTCATGCGCGCGTGGAAGACAGTAAAAAGCTCACGATTTCGGATGTGCTCACCCGCGTCGAGGAATTGCTCGAGCCGTATATTTTCGGCACTGGTGATGCAGGTGCGGCCGCTAAAGTTTGCCCGACTTGCAAAACCGGTACGCTGCATCTCAAAACCGGTAAATTTGGCTCTTTCCTCGGTTGCTCGAATTACCCCGATTGTAATTACACGCGCCAACTCACCGGCGGCACTGGCGGCGGCGAAGAAGGTGCGGCGGTGGATGCGGAAGAATATCCGAAAACGCTTGGCACCGATCCCATCAGCGGTGAAATCGTCACCATGCGCAAAGGGCCATATGGTGTTTACGTTCAGCTCGGCGAGGGCAAAAAACCTAAACGTAGTAGCTTGCAAAAAGGAACGGTTCCTTCCACCGTCGATCTCGAAAAAGCACTCTCGCTGCTCGCGCTTCCACGCGAAATCGGATTGCATCCGGAAACGGGCGAAACCATTGTTGCCAATATCGGTCGCTTTGGGCCGTATTTGCTGCATGCGGGCAAATACACGAATCTCAAGCCGGAGCACGATATCCTGACTATCGGCATGAACCATGCGGTGACGCTTATCGCCGAAGCTGCCGAGAAGAAAAAAGGCGGCGGGCGCGGTGCGCCAGAGCCGTTGAAAGACCTTGGTGCACACCCGGATTCCGGTGAAAAAGTGGTGATTTTGAAGGGTCGTTATGGCCCCTACATCAAATACGCTGGGAAAAACATCACCCTGCCGAAAGAGCATAAGCCGGAAGATTTCACGCTGGAAATGGCGCTGCCGCTGCTCCCCGCAGCAGGCGCAAAATCGGGTGGAAAGAAATCGGCTGGCAAATCCGCTAGCAAAAAAGCCCCAGCGAAAAAGCCCGCTGCGAAAAAATCGGCGACCAAGAAGAAGTAGTTTTGCCTATCCGGCTTGACGCTTTCTTCTAACCCGCTACATTCGGGGTATGATGTATCGTGCAAAAATTTATCAACCTGCGAAAACCGCCATGCAATCAGGCAAGGGCAAAACGCAGCGCTGGTTGCTGGAATATGAAAAACCCGCCCCCGGTACGCCGGATGCGCTGATGGGCTGGAACAGCATGCCAGACACGATTACCGAGGTGAGGCTCACCTTCCCCTCTAAGGAAGAAGCCGTCGCCTACGCCACCGCGAAAAACATCGCCTATGAGCTGTTCGAGCCGCAAAAAACCGTCGTGCCGCCGAAGGCTTATGCCGAAAATTTCAGCTTTAAGCGCCGCAATGCCTGGGACGCGAATAGCTAAATACCACATTTTTTAATCCAGTGTTGTCATTCCCGCGAAAGCGGGAATCTCATTTTTTCCTCACTCGCCATAAAAGCATTGCTCAAAGGGGATTCCCGCTTTCGCGGGAATGACAAACGAATAGCAGCTGTGGTACGATGCATTTAGGCTATTGTTTTTTAATGTTTTTAAGAAAAAGTTCTTTTCCGATTATTTTATTCCTGCGCCCGTTTTGTCATCAAACTGTAACAATTCGGGCGTATAGTGTAATCATACCAGTAGGTCCAAGAGGTTAGCTTATGAAACGTTTTACCGTCCCCTGCGATTTCAACGGCGTGAAACACCCGTTCCATGTCTATATCGGTGAGCCGAATCCGAAGAAGCATCCGCTGCAATTTCAAAGCTGGTGGTTATCCTCGGAGCGCGGCGGCAACATTCCGCAGGACGTGATGGATAGTTTCGAGAAGCTGTTCAAAATCAGCCAGGAGAACAATGTCTCCTTTGAGGATCTGTGTGTGTATGCCCTCGGTGCCGCGCAACAAGAAGGCGCCGCTGCACCCGCCACCACGTAACCATGAAGGGAGCGCATGCCGCTCGATATCACATCCGATGATTTCAACACCACCCCCAGCGACCAGCTAGCACGCGAGGCGGCGGCGCTTGATGTCGCGCTCGAGCAAGCGCGCGAGCAGCTTGATGCCATGACCAAAGCAGCATCGATTGCGGATACGGCCTCTCAAGGTACAGCGGATTATTCATTGCATGAGGTGGCAGGCGTCGGACGCTATGTGATTTCGCGCTATTCCGGCTGGCGGCCGTTGCTCAAAATTATTCAGGATCCGGCCGCGAATGTGAATTTTTCGCTGAAGGATTATCCGGTGTTCGACAAGATCATCGGCGAGCACTTCAATAGCCCGTATATGCTTGATCCGCTGGATCGGCGGTATGAGTCGTTTCTCTCGTTGCGCGATAATATTTCGGCGGTACGCAACTTCCTCATGGAAACCTATTACGCGAATTCGCCGCAAGGGATGACGCCGGAGAAGGCGAAGCAGGCATTAGCGGAAATTGCGGCGTTTGTGGGAGATGGGCTTAATAACAACTATCTTTATTTTGGGGTGATCCCGAATCACAAATCGGGGCCGCATATTGATATCGATCGCGCACGCGCCAAGGGTGGTGATGGGGCGCAATATATTTACGAAAAGATTCTCGAGCATCAGCGCCACAGTAACTGGATGCGGCCATTCGCCGCCGTGGTAGCGCTTTTTGGCGGGAAACCTGCACCGGATTGGATGTTGCCGCCTGCCTCGATGACGGGCTTCACTACCATGATTAAACGCGATTTGCTGCCGAATGCGATCAGCCATGCGCCGACATCGGCTGAGATTGAAGCAGCGCTTGCGCGTGTGGGCATGTTGGAGGCAGAGCGCGCGGAGTTGCGCGGGCGTACGGAGCTCAATACCATGTCGGTCGATCTCGATGCGATCGGGAATCATTTATTGTTCACTGCTGAGCATATCGGGGACATTCCGACTTTAAGCGAACCCGTGCGGCAGGATGCGATCGAAATCGCGAAAGATATTTTGCGCAAGCTGAAGATATCGCTTGGCAATCTCAATATTATCGATGGTTTGAAGCTGCAGCCGACGGAAGATCTCTCGACGCTGGGGGCCATTAAAGGCGTGGCGATGGTATATGAGCGGTTGCTGGCGTGGGGGCGTGGGCTTGATCCATCGATCATGCAGCACCCATCGATTTTGGCAGCGACGCAAGCGATCGGACAACTCGGCTATCTCGCGAAATTGGAAGCGTTGCGTATGGCGCGGGCCGCGGGCAATGTGGTGCAGGCGAAAAATCTCGAAGCACAATTGGCGCGGATTGATGGAGCATATGCCAGTGCGACGGATGCAACTTTTGGTGGGTTGTTGGATAAGGTAGAGCGCGGGATCGATACCGTGCTGAACCGTGCGCAAGTGATTACGGTGCCGGGCGCGAAGGTTGGGCACTCGCCGAGCAAGGAACTTGGCAGCTTCATGAACAGCGCGCCGACGGCGGGAATGTCCAAACAACTGACGGCGGAAGCGGCCGGTGCTGGACGGGCGAATTTCGGTCAACAGCATGCAGAAGCATTGGCGGCGGAACAATCGGCGAATCGCGCGCGCGCGAACCATGTGGAAGAACGCCAGGTAATGTCACGCGCGCAATCGCAGGCGAGTACCCAGTCATCTGCAGCATTACCGGGGCGGCCGGGGAGTATTCGTTCTAACACCGTGCAAGCGGCACGTTCGCAACGTTCGGCCAGCACATCTTCTACGGCGACGCCGCTCGCGGCCATGACAAGCACGCAGTTGCAGCAGATGCAACGTAATGCGGCAAATCTTTCGGCGATGCACCATGCGGAGGAACAGAGTGAGCACGTGCATCACGACGATCAGCAGCGCCAGCTTGCACTGCTCAATGCGCAGCGCCAGGCAGCACAGAAAGCAGCGGCAAAAGCAGCGTCGCGGATTGACCCGAATATGCTCAAAGGGTTCCAGAATGCGACAAGCATGGCGGGGATCAATACGGCGCCGGTGCCGACTGGGCGTAAGCCGATTACGGCGGGGATGTTTGATTCACGCCCTCAAGCGCCAGTGGTGGCGAAGCCAGCGGGGACGGTTGCTGCTTCCGAAGGTGTAAAACCGCCGGTGACGCCAAAT
The DNA here is from genome assembly GCA_044225085.1 of Rickettsiales bacterium. Taxonomy (GTDB): domain Bacteria; phylum Pseudomonadota; class Alphaproteobacteria; order Rickettsiales; family UBA3002; genus QFOX01. The sequence continues at coordinate 9,386 of JBGAJE010000037.1, forward strand.
ACGAATACGGTTGAAGATAAACAGCTTCCTCCCCCGCCGCCATCACAGCCGGGCGGTTATCGCGGGCGTTTCTAGCTTTCTAATGATGTATTAAGCAACGTTGCTTAGCTGCGGCGCTTGGTTTTTCGCATCCGGATTATAATTGCCATTCATCGGGCGCTTCGGGCCGCACGGGCTGCCATCAATCCCTACGCAAGGGCTTTTAAGTACATCCACCTTCTCCGATGAGGTGCAGGCGGAAAGCATCAGCACAGCCCCGATAAGGCAGCAAATGGTGGATCGCTTCATATTATGCTCCTTTATAGCGACGCTCTAACGCGCTTGCGTTGGAGGTCGAGGGGTTGCGCCGCCAGCGCTTGGATTGGGGATGGCGGGTGGCCCAGCGGATTTACTCTTCTCTTGTAGATATTGGTCGAACCTACCTCCGGCGTCAAGCGTCACTAGGGCATTGGATAGCTCGGTGGAGATACGTTGGATGACGCCCATGAATTGGTTCGCGATATAAACAAGGATCATGAAGCTCAGCACATCCACGATGTTCATCGGGAATGATGGGCAATTACTATCGCCGCTGATGACGCAGGACATCGGTCCCTTCCAGGTCGACATACTTAGGTTGGCCTGGTTGGTGGTGGGGTCTTTAAAGCGCCAGCCTGCAACGCGATTGGCACTGCCACTGACAGCGCCGCCTTCTGTCCAACATAGCTCGGTGCTGAACATGCTCTGCGTCGCGGTTTGGATCATCACGATGAAGAAGGACAGGAACGTGAACATCAGAATCGGCTGGAGGGAGAAGTTGATGAGAACGTTTAGCCAGCCTTGGAATAAGGTTTTGGTGCGATCGAACATCAGGAAGATGATGAAAATTGGCGCGACCCCTAGCACCAATGCGCGCGCGACATAGCACATGGCGTAGGTTTGCAGGGCACTTAGGATCATTTTAAAGAAGGACCATACGGCAAAGCCCGTCAGCGCGCCATAGCCATTCCGAAGGGGCCACCGTTGAATACGGAACCGATAACGGCCGTAATTGTATCGGGCTGAAGAATGAAGGAGGCGAGCTTATCGAGGTGGTAAAAAGGGCGTTGCACCATCCGGCACAGGGGTTCCGGTGCCGATGGTCATGACGCCTTTGATGATGTCGTCCGTACCGTTATTGAAGAAATTGACGACGTAAGCACTGAAGAAACCCCAGCCTGCACTTGAGACAAGCGTACCAATAATGCCAATTTTGAGCAGCCGCTTTAGCACTTCTGCAAAGCTTGCTTGCACTAAGCCGACAGTAAAGCCAATGCCGTAGAGAATCATCAGCGCCATCGAGGCGAAGACGGCACCTTGGTAAATGCTGCTATCGGTGAAAGCGCTGAATAGTTTTTCAGTCGCACCGCTGACGACTTCAGAAATATAGCCGTAAATATCGCTTAAGAGGCCGGTTGTGGAGGTATCGGAATCCATCGCGCTCATGCGCTCGGTGAAGCTGGTGCAGGGCGGGTTGCTGGTGTCATCCGGCGCTGGATCCGCAAGCACGGCGGGGGCGAAGCAAATCATCGCGCCAAGCAAAACCAGTGCGCTTAGGAGCATGCGTAGCGTGTGGGTTTTCATAAATTGCCTCATCACCGTTGAATCCCCGAGAATAGCCCTCTTCCGGCAGCTGCCATGGTGGGGACGGAACGTTTTACAAAGTCTGCGCCCGTTGCGGTGCCCATTTCTTGCATGGCCGCACGCTCGGCGCTTTTTAGTCTGCGCTCAATATCAAATGCACCACCGCCTTTGCCCATGCTGCGATCGAGTAGCATGGTGGGTGCAGGTACCACCGGTGAGGGTACGCATAGCGTTCATGACATAGCCGACACCGGCATGGATGAGCCAGCCAAGAATCATCAGCTTCATGCAGTCTTTAAAAATGGTCAGGAAAGAAGCGCGGGCGTTTTTAAATGCTTCCGAACCATCGGCAAGGTTGAAGACGGGCATTTGTGCGGCTTGGCATATATCAACGCCAGCGCGAGTTTGCTGCATGGCGAAGTTTCCACCTATTGGGTTATTGGGGCGATTAATATTAACGAGTTGGACTGCCCTAGTGCCGCCGGCGGCACGAGTAGTCGAAGGGTTGTTGGTTTGCGCTTGGGTGCAGGCAGGGCTGGCAGGCTGTTCGGCGCCTTCGACATTGGCGTAATCAAGAATTTTGTTCAGGAGTGAATCCGGCGCGAAGAGGACTTTGTCGTAGAGCAGTAGCGAGAACATCGCGAAGGCGGTAATGAGCACTGGAAGCAAAAACCCACCTAAAATGTTTTTCCACCAAGGCTCGAAGTAATTGTTTGTCACGCGTAGTAACACTAACGGTAGGAATAGTGGCGAGATCAGCAACATCATACAGACGATAAGATGCCCATTGATAAAGGCTACTGCCGATCGCAGGACGAGCATGAATACTGAAATCAGCACCCCGATGAGCCCGAAGAAAATCGCGATACCAAGCGTGCCGCTGAAGAAGAAGCCCGCAAGTAGCCCAAAGGCGCTGGCGGCAAGGAACATGTTGCGCGATTTGCCACCTTCACCACCACCGCTGCCGCTGGTGATGCCGTAGAGCTTACCCAGCACACAATCCATCTGTGCCCAAACAAGTGGCGTATCGGCCCCCTTGTATTTTGAGACGTCGCAGTGAATGCTCGATTCCATATCGCCACCCAAGGTGGAAGCGACAATTTCCTCGTTACTCGCCATGATGCCGTAGACTGATGGGACAATCTCATGAGGAATCATCTCCAGTATACCAATCACGAGAGCGATTTTGAGGAGGAGGAGGAATCCCTCCTTGTGCACATCGTGTGAGCCCTGCAGTACTTTCACGCCAAACATGGCAATGACGAAAGTGATGAAGGAGTAAATAGTTGGTTTGAAAAAATCGAGCATTTTGGCGCTGAAATTTTCGGTGGTGATGCTGATCGTCATGGTCACGCAGGGGACGATATACCCCATGAGGATGCCGTCTTTCGCGGACGTTTTGCCATCAGGCCCCGTCATTGCACCGCAGGAGATTTTGCCGCCATCGGGGCCGACCGTTTGGATGTCACCTTTGGATGGCGTGCCTTCCGGCGCGGTGACGGCAGCATCGTCACCCTCTGCAAAAAGTTGCGCATGGTGCGCGCTAGGCGAAAGCACATAGAACATCAGTGCCGCTGCGATCATCGGAATCAACTGTGCCCAGCGCTTCGTCATCGCCCACTCACCATATTTTTCATTGAATTGGCGAGGGAGCCCGCAATGCCGCCTAAGCCACCGCCGGATGTCGGCAATTTGCCCGCCACGGCGAAGAGGTTTGGTGATTGGCCGAAGTCACCCAATAGATCGCTGATAATACTCGGCACGATTTGCAAAAGGCCGTTCATCACGAAGACGACAATGCCGGAAAATAAAATCGCGGAAAGTACTTCGCGTGAAATTTGCTGGCCGGCAGTGGTGGCGCCATCCGTCATGGTAACATCGGGATCGTGACGGGCGGCGGCGAGATTGTCCCAGTTCACTGAATCATGCCACCAATCGAGCATATGGCTATTGTCGCATTTGGTGGGATCAGAGCAGTCGACGCGGCCCAGTTTTTTAATCCAGCCTTGCGCCTCGGTCGCTACTGTGACGGCAGGTGATGGTTTGCTCGCATCATCTGCCTTGATTTGCTCGACGGGGGTGGCCTTGCGGGTGATGACGTTATTGCTCACGAGATAATCGTTCAGGCTGAAGCCCGGATCGCGCGAGGCTTTGCCGGCGATCATGTTCATGACGGAATAGGTGCCGGAATAGGTCGCCAAATCGACGGCTGAGATGCTGAAGGAAATGAATACCAGCACGATAATCGGCTGCAGGGTGAAGTTGATGACGAGCTTGAGCCATTTATCGAAATAATCTTTTGTTTGCTTGAATAGCACGAGTGGGATGAATAGCGGCGCTAGAATCATCAGGAACGTAATGCCGATATAACCGGCGATATAAATAAACAGCGCCTTGATGATGAGGTGAATCAGGCCGTACACAAAGATGAAACCCACTATGGCGAATAGCAGCCCGATGGCCGAGGTTTGCATGGTGCTGAAGAAGAAATAAAGCATCCCGCGTGACATGCCCTGGTCGGCATCGCGCAAATTATCGTTATAGGCTTTCACTGCTGAGCCCGCCGGCACGCCTGTTTTGGGCGGCACTTTGATACCGATGACGGAATCGATCATGCAGTCGATACCGATCCACGGGCCGGGTACACCAGCGTCGGCATCTTTTTGCGCATCGATCATGCTTTGTAGGCATTTGATTTGGCTGAAGCTGGTTTTGCCTTCCGTGCCATCGGCTTCCGCCGCCTCGCCACTGGAGGGGGTGAAGTTGATGACGGCGCGCGCTGTGGCATCCATCATCGGAATTACGCCGCTGCGCGCACCCGTAGGCAAATACCCGTCATACATCGTATCCACATGGGTGACGAAAAAACCAATGAAAGCGATTTTTAGGATGAGCATGATCGTGTCGCGGCCCACTTTTTCGATCATTCCTGCGGCGGCTAAAACACCGTAGATTGCGATGGCAAGTGTCATCAGCGCAGTGATGGCTCTGCTCAGCATAGTGTAGAAATTATCGAAATAGGCGGAAGCTGCGCCGTGGAGTGTATCTTGTATACAGCTTACGATGCGATTGGTGAGACCAGCATAACGTGCACAGTCTGGCGTTGCGCCTGGGGTATCGGCAAACGACAGGCTGGGATGTAGAAAAAGAACTCCCAGGGTGAAAATCACTACCCATAGGCGCAGCGATGTCAGCGATCGTGTGCTCACAGTTCTTTGACCCGTTTGGTGAAAATTGGCAGCCAGGTTTCGACATCATCGCCGACGGCACCGCGGATTTCATCGAGCAAGGCG
>JBGAJE010000038.1:0-2227 GCA_044225085.1 Rickettsiales bacterium
GGCCAGCAAGCTGGGCAGGAGGATGATTCGCAGGCGTTCCAGCAGTTGAAGTCGCAGCTGCAACAGATTAAAAATTCAGGCAAACCGCAGACGGTTTCGGAAGTGCTGAGTGCGCTGATGCAGGGTAGCACCACGCCTGAGCAAGTGACGACCGCGACCCCGGTTGCTCAGCGTGTATTGGGCTGGCTGCAAAAAGCGCTGGCTAAAAATGGTTCTCAACCGAATGAACAGGAGACGCCGCAAGATGGCACTCCGGATGCCACCGCCATGGTGAATCCGGTGCTGCAAAGCTTGCAGGCGAGCGTGTTTCGCACCTATGATGCTCCGCCTACGGGAACGACGGAAACCAAGGACAAGTCCAAAGAAACCTCCGGGGTCGTCACACAAATCGTCCCACTCGCCTACACAGCACAGGTAGTGGCAGCGCCTGAGATTGTTTCGGTCGCGCGCTCGGAAAATTCGAATTTGGCGGTGGGTGCCGTGCGGCCTGACCTTGATGATGTGATTCCGCCGCTCACGGTGGATCAAAATGCCGACACGGATGCATCCTTGCCGGAGATTGATTTGCCACATGTTGCAGCTCCGGCGGTGGATAATTCCGCTGCCAACAGGGCAGCCCAGAATGCCAATCGTGCGGCCAATGATAATGCGCCCATCAGTGCTAATGCCGCTGCCGCCGTGAGTGCCGCGCAGCATTTACAAGCAGCCGTTGCGCCGCAGCAGGCGAGTGAGACGGGTGAAGTTCAAAGACCTCTCGTGCTTGATGCTGCCACGGCAACCGATGCGAATGCCAAGCCAGTTACCAACGATAGCGCGGTGAATCCGGTGCTGAATCCTTCAATGGTTGGCGGCCATAGTGCGACTAATTCTGCCAATGCGGTGCAGCCGGTGGGTGCGGTGAATGCGACGGGTTATGTGAACCACGCGCCGATTACTGAGCAAGTGCATGTGGCGGTGAAGCAGGCTAGCAAAGATGGCATCGATCATATCACCATCCAGCTCGACCCGGTCGATCTCGGGCGGGTGGAAGTGAAGATGCACACGACGAGCGACGGCCATACGCAGGTTTCGTTTACGGTTGATAAGCCGTCGACGTTCGATGCGCTGAGCCGCGATGCGCGTAGCCTTGAGCGTTCGCTGCAGGATGCAGGGATCAAGGCGGATGCGGGGAGCATGCAGTTCAACCTTCGCCAACAGCCGCAGCAGACGCATTTGCAGTCGGGAATGAACGGCCAAGGCCAACCTGGCCAACAGCATATGCAACAGGCCGAAAATGACGATGCGAGTGCAACACAGGCCGCCGCTTCGGTGGGGACAACGAACCGGAATTACATTGTTAATGTCCGCGAAGGACTGGATATTCACGCATAAGTGACGCCTTGGTTACCCACAGGCAAAATCAGCCTGGTTTTGGGCCGTGCCGATTCTTCGTAAAACAATTAAATACAGTGGCTTAATAAGTTGGCACGGGACATGCATAGTCTTAGGCAGCAAACGCTAACTGTCTAAGGAGCAACCTTATGAACCATACTTACAGCGACGTATTAGGGCGTATCTCGGGCCTTCGTGCCGCATCCGATAGCCTGCGCATGATTGATGACATGATCATGGGCGTGGATGGCGAATATAGCACGGCTCCGCTCACCCCGGCGGATCAGCTTTCGTCGCATTTGGGTCTGGTACAGCAGCTGGCTGACATGGTTGTCGCCCGCCGCGCTTATCGCGCTAACAACCGTATCTTGGCGGTCACTGACGCGCTGCTCGACAAATTGAATCCTATGTAATGCTCGTGGCCGGCCCCCGCCGGTAGCGAAGAGTTTCGTATCGTCTAGCTCCAACTTGGGCCCGGAAGCAGTAGCGACCGGGCCAATTTTTATCCTGCTTTCCCGATTTGTGACAGTTTCGTGAAGTTTTCCGCCACTCTCTTGTTTGGTGGTGAGGTTATGATATGAGGCATGCATAACCAAAAAATCATAACTCTGTGGCCGTGGCAGCACAAAGGAAGAAGGAAGTGATGCAAAAAAATCGAATCGACCGTAAAAACCATTCCTTTTTGATGGCGGACGCCGATAGTGGTGAGAAGTCGGGGTCACAGAATATGGCGTATAAAACGAAGCTATTTAATTCGCTGAGCCTTACGCGCGAGGCCCGTGCCGGTGCGCCGGATGACGATAGTACCTTGGCGGATTTGATGGCGAACCCGGAGTATTTGCGCCACTCTTCGGCT
>JBGAJE010000038.1:2263-13052 GCA_044225085.1 Rickettsiales bacterium
TGTTGCAATTACCCAATGGTGATATTGTGACGACCGGCACCAAGATTATCACCAATACCTATGTGTGGGATGCCGAGAAGGGCAAGCTCAACAAGGCGCGTGCAGCAGGTGAAAAACCAGCGAGCCGCAAGGCTAAAGCAGCAACGGAAGAATCGGCGGAATAAGCGCTTTTTCTACCAAGTTCATCAATTACATTAATTGGATTGGGTCAATGGCAGTCGCCAGGCCTTGGGTGTTAAGCTCCGTGATGGCGCCGCAAAGTGTGCCGGGGCCACTTGCCGGTTCCATCCGCGTTTTGCGGTATTTTTGCAGAAAGTTTTGCATGGGGCCGGTGGGCTCGAAGCCGATGATGGAATTGTAATCGCCGCACATGCCGGCGTCGGTTTGATAGGCGGTGCCTTTGGGGAGGATGCGGGCATCCGCCGTGGGCACATGGGTGTGCGAGCCGATGACGAGGGAGACGCGCCCATCGAGATAATGTCCCATCGCCATTTTTTCGGAAGTGGCTTCGGCATGCATATCGACTACGATCGCATCCACATTGCTGCCGAGCTTATAAGGGGCAAGCGCGGCATCGGCGCAGGTGAAGGGACTATCGAGATATTCTCTGTGGAAGACTTGGCCTAGCAGGTGGAGAACCAAAAGTTTTTTGCCATTGGCGAGATTGAACAGCTTGCAGCCAGTGCCGGGAACGGTGGATGGGAAGTTATGGGGGCGCAGGAGTTTGGTTTCATTGCCGAGCAAGGAAGGCGCATCTTTTTGGTCGAACACGTGATCGCCGCCGGTCATCACGTCGATGGGGGTGTCGCGGAAATCGCGCAAGGTTTCGCCGCTGACACCGAAGCCACCTGCTGCGTTATCGATATTTACGATCACGGCGTCGAGGCTATGTTGTTTGCGTAGTAGAGGCACGTGACGCTTTACCACGTCGCGCCCGCTACGTCCGATTACGTCGCCACAGAAGAGAATTTTCATTGGTTGTCCGAATTGTTAGCGATAGCTCTTTAGTGGGCGGATGAGGTTCTGGCAACCGCGATCAGAACATGCTGATGCCCATTTCGGTGAGGATGCCATCGAGCGGAGCGTCGTGCTCACCGGTGGGGACTTGATCGATTTCCTGCATGCTATAGCCGACGCCGATGAAAAGCGGAGGAACTTCGAAACGGCGCATGGTCTCCATGGTGCGGTCGTAATGGCCGCCGCCATAGCCAAGGCGATAGCCATCGCCATCGAAGGCGAGAAGGGGCACAAGGATGACAGCAGGGATGAGGGTAGGGGCGGTGGGTGCCGGTTCCTCAGTGCCGAGGGCGTGGCGGACAAGAGGCTGATGCGGCATCCATTGCCGGAAGAGGAGGGTTTTTTGTTCGGTGACGCAGGGCAGCGCGGTTTGTTTGCGGTAGGGGAGCATGATGTCGAACACACCGCGCACATCGAGCTCGCCGCGCATGGGGATGTAGCCGGCGAAAGATGGTGCGAAGGCGAGAATAGGATGATCGGCGAAATGGCGGGCGACAGAGGTGCTGGCGCTTAATGTTGCCGCATGGGGGACTTGCATGCGCTTGGCCTGCATGACTTGGCGCAGCTTGCGCTTCTCGACAGTGAGGGTACGGTCATGCGGTTGGGGTGCGTTCATGCGCCCAGTATGGATTTTGCTGAGGGCGGCGCAAGTGAAAATGAATGGAACCACCCTGGCCGTGGGTAGCTAAATTCTCTCGTGACCCGTTTGAACAGGTGGGCACCGTATACCCTCAGCCACGGCCAAGGACAGGGACAGCTCCCCGAGATTGATAGTCGGTCCGGAGCAATATGCACCTTCACTAACCGAGCAGTACCATTCCCTTTTAATGTAGGCCAATAAGGGCCGTTCGGCAAGGGGAAGAATGGATTTAGGAATGGGTTGTTTATGGTTCCGAGGAGAGCTACCATGCGTCCATGAAAAAGCTTCCAGCCATTGTGAAAAATAGCTCGAAACTCTGGCAGATTCCGCCGCTTAAGGCGACGGATCACAAATACACACGTGGGCATGTGCTGGTATTTGGCGGCGATCACATGACAGGTGCGGCGCGTTTGGTGGCGCTAGCGGCTCAGCGGGCGGGGGCCGGATTGGTGACGCTGGCGGCACCGCCAAAGGCTTGGCCGATTTATGCGGCATCACTGGTGAGTGTGATTGCGCGGCCATGCAACGCAGTGCAATGGACGGCAATAGCGGCGGATAAACGGGTGAATCCGGTGGTGATCGGGCCGGGGGCTGGCGTGGGGGCTCGGACTGGCCGTGCCATCGCAGCGGCGGCGAAAGCAGGTAAAACGCTTATCCTCGATGCAGACGCATTGACGTTGCTGGCGAGTGATAAGGCACTGCGCAAAAAGCTTATGGGGGTATCAATGATTTTGACGCCGCATGAGGGGGAATATGTGCGGCTTGCAAAGGTGTTGGCATTGCCACTTAAGGCGGATAAGCGGGCGCGGGCATTTGCATTAGCCAAAGCATTTGGGGCGGTGGTGGTGCTAAAGGGCACGCGCACAATGGTGGTGGATTCAAACGGCCGGGCAGTGGTGACCCACCCACCGGCATGGCTTGCGACGGGTGGTACGGGCGATGTGCTGGCAGGGATTATCGCTGCTTTGGTGGGGCAGGGAATGGCCCTATTTGAAGCGGCCTGCGTGGGGGTTTGGCTTCATGCAGAAGCGGCCCGGGGTTTTGGGCCGGGTATGGTGGCAGAGGATGTCATCGAGGCGTTGCCTAGTGTTTTGCGATCTTCATAAAATTGTCACATTTTTTGCCTGTTTGCTGCGCTATAGTAGGCATTATGGACAAGACCTCACACTCATCCGACCCTAATGAGCCATTTGCTGGCCCTAGCCCGGCGATTACGGCCCTTGGCTATGGCCAGGCGTATGGGATCGGTGGAACGATTATTGGCGCCATCGCAGGTGTTGTAGGCTCGGAAGGGATTGCGCGGAAATTCCCTAGCTTCCTTGAAAAAGCCACCAAACTCATGGCGACACTGAATATCCCGGATCAAGGGAAAAACATGATTCGGGTGGCGGGTGGTATTGGTGGTGCAGTGTTTGGGCATTATAGCGGGTTAATATACGGATTTTTTGCGCGTGGGGTTCCACTGAGCCGGTTAGGTCAGGAGCAATTCGAGCGCGTGCGTAACGAGCGCAATGCAGCGATTACCCAAGTTGATATGTTGGAAGCTAGCTATACGAAGCGCCTAGCGGCAGACCAAACGACGCACGGCTCACATAGCGAACAACATGCATCACGCGCGGAGCATGGCAGTCATGCGGCAGCCCATGCGGCGGATAAGCATGCGGCGGAGTCAGCGGAACATACGCGCTCCTAATTACTGAGATTCATCCTCAAGAAAAAACCCCTCCTTCTTGCGAAAGAGGGGTTTTCTATTTCGATCACCAGCGTGGCTGGTGAGGAGGCCTTACACTGCGTGATGCGCAAGTAGGGCCAGCATCAGAATCGCCGTGATGTTGGCGATTTTGATGAGCGGGTTGACGGCTGGGCCAGCGGTATCCTTGTAAGGATCGCCGACTGTGTCGCCGGTTACGGCTGCTTTATGCGCTTCCGAACCTTTGCCGCCATGGTTGCCTTCTTCGATGTACTTCTTCGCATTGTCCCATGCGCCGCCGCCCGAGGTCATCGAGATAGCGACGAAGAGGCCCGTTACGATGATACCGATCAGCATCGCACCGACGGACGCGAATGCCGAAGCTTGGCCCGCAATCGCATTGATCACGAAGTACAGCACCACAGGTGTGGCAATCGGCAGCAGCGACGGCACGATCATTTCACGGATCGCGGCTTTGGTGAGCATATCAACGGCTTTGGAGTAGTCCGGCTTCGCCTTACGCTCCATGATGCCTTTGATCTCCTTGAACTGGCGACGCACTTCGACCACGACTGCACCCGCTGCACGACCGACGGCCATCATCGCCATGCCACCGAAGAAGTAAGGCAGCAGACCACCGATGAAGAGGCCGACAAGTACGTACGGATCCGAGAGAACGAATTGCACGTCGAGTTTCGGGAAGTAGTGTTTGATGTCCTGCGTGTAGGCGGTGAACAGCACCAACGAGGCGAGGGCGGCTGAGCCAATGGCATAGCCTTTCGTCACAGCTTTGGTGGTGTTGCCGACTGCATCGAGCGCATCGGTCGTTACGCGAACATCTTTCGGTAGGCCTGCCATTTCAGCAATACCACCGGCGTTGTCGGTAACGGGGCCATACGCATCAAGCGCTACGATCATCCCGGCCAGGGCCAGCATGGTCGTTGCCGCGATGGCGACGCCGAAGAGGCCACAGAGCAGGTAAGGCACCAGAATGCCTGCGCAGATCACGATGATCGGTGCGCCGGTTGCTTCCATCGATACTGCGAGACCTTGGATCACGTTCGTGCCGTGGCCGGTGGTCGATGCTTGCGCCACTGACTTAACCGGGCGGTATGCAGTGGAGGTGTAGTACTCCGTGATCATCACCAAAGCGCCGGTAACGCCCAAGCCCATCAGCGAGCAGTAGAACACCTGCATGCCGGTGAAGCTGGTGCCGCCGACATTGAAGACTGCATCAAAGCCGACCAGTTTTTCGGTCAGCTTATAGATGAACCCGGCCGAAAGCAGACCGCTCACGATGAGCCCTTTGTAGAGGGCGCGCATGATGTTGTTGGTTGCATCAAGCTTCACGAAGTAGGTGCTGATGACGGATGCCACGATGCACACGCCGCCGAGGGCGAGCGGGTAGACCATGAACATTTCGCGTGCAGCGCCAGTGAAGTAGATGGCTGCGAGCAGCATCGTCGCGACGATCGTCACGAGATAGGTCTCGAATAAATCGGCTGCCATGCCTGCGCAGTCGCCCACGTTATCGCCGACGTTATCGGCAATCACGGCGGGGTTGCGTGCGTCATCTTCCGGAATCCCGGCTTCGACTTTGCCGACGAGGTCAGCGCCCACATCCGCACCTTTGGTGAAGATGCCGCCGCCGAGGCGTGCGAAGATCGAAATCAGCGATGCGCCGAAGGAAAGGGCAACGAGGGCTTCGAGAATCTGACGGCTCTCGGTGTTGATGGATTGAAGGTAGAAGTAGTAACCTGCGGTGCCGAGCAGGCCCAGGCCTACCACGAACATGCCGGTGACAGCACCCGAACGGAAGGCGATCGTGAGGGCTTTTTGCATGCCCTTACGTGCAGCTTCGGCGGTGCGAACGTTCGCGCGGACCGAGATGGTCATCCCGATATAGCCCGCGATGCCGGACATGATGGAGCCGATGGCAAAGCCAATGGCCACCAGCCAGCCGAGCTGCCAGCCGAGGAATGCGAAGATCACCACCCCGACCCCGGCGATCGTCATATATTGCCGGTTGAGGTACGCTTTTGCGCCTTGTTGAATGGCGGTTGCGATATCGACCATGGCCGCGTTGCCTTTCGGCGCGACAAGAATCGAGCGAATGGTCATTAGTCCGTAGAGTACGGCAAACGCGCCGCAGCCTAGAACCAGTTGGTGAATACTATGCATATCCATAAGTTAGCCCTTCTGTAGGTTGAATTACCCGGGCATAAGAATGGATTATCGGCGGATTGCAAGTAAAAGCTATGTGGCGGTGCAGCATTCGCTGCTGAGGTTGCTTACTTCTTCTTTGCGTTTGCGATGCCGCTCAGGATCAGTTGACGCGCGGTGGCTTTGTCGCCCCAGCCGGTCACCTTCACCCACTTGCCTTTTTCGAGGTCTTTGTAATGCTCGAAGAAGTGGCGGATTTGATCGAGGAGGATTTCGGGGAGGTCGGTGTGGTCGTTCACCTCGTCCCAGAATGGGTGCAGGCGTGGGGCGGGGACGCAGAGGATTTTTTCGTCCTTGCCTTTGTCGTCTTCCATCAGCAGCACGCCGATGGGGCGAGCACCGACGACGCAACCGGGCATCAGCGGGCGGCGGCCGACGACGAGCACATCCACCGGGTCGCCATCTTCCGATAGCGTGTGCGGGATGAAGCCGTAATTGCATGGGTAGGTCATCGCCGTGTGCAAAAACCGGTCGACGAAAATCGCGCCCGAATCCTTATCCAGCTCATATTTAATCGGCTCGCTGCCCATCGGCACTTCGATGATGACGTTCACATCATCCGGCGGGTTTTGGCCGATGGCGATTTTATCGATATTCACACGGTTCCTTCGATTTACTGGAGGTTTGCGCCGTTATTTAGCGCAGTGGCGGCTGGGCGCAAGGATTATTGTCAGCTAGTTCATTAATTGGTTGCGAGTCTGTGGGTGCTACCCTAAAGGGCTGTAGAATAGGATAGAATTATGATCATTGATGAAATCTATGGTGGCTTAGGGGCGATCGCAATAATTTGCTTTTGCTTAATTGGCTTTGCTATCTGGCAAGAAAGCTCGAAGGCAAAACTGGCGAAAGAAGGCTTCACAAGTATTCTGCCGGATCAGTTCGCTTCTTTTCAGGGAATGGAATACAGTCATTGGTATATCGGACATTTTGTTAGCCGGTTTAAAGATTTATTTCGTCGTAGCGAAGGAACGCGTGGTACTTGGAGTATCTACGATTCACATCAAGCATTGCTAGCGACAATTGGTTATTCAAATAGTGTTGTCTCTACCATTCGCGCGGGTAATCGTTGGATTTCAACGAAATTTGATCCCATGTATCCTGCGACGCTCAAGAAACTTTATTTTTTTGAGTTTCCTAAAAATGTTCCCGTTCTAACCATTGAGCCTTTCAATAAAATACAGATTTTAAATATTGATCATAGCTTCACTGTGAGTGGCAAGGAGTATCGTCTGATATCGCGACCGAGTATTGCTCAATATAGCTGCAATTATTATTGCGAGGGCGTATTGGCGGGTACGATTGCCCGAGTATCAATAAAACAAATCACCATTGCTGTAGCGCAAAAGGAAATTGATCCATTGGCATTAGGAATGGTTTTCGATCTTTTTTCCCGTTATGCATCCTAATTATTGGAGTTTTAAATATGCCTAAACCGATCAAAAAAGTCGTGCTCGCTTATTCCGGCGGGCTGGATACGTCCATCATCCTGAAATGGTTGAAGGAGGAGTATAATTGTGAGGTGGTGACGTTCACCGCCGATATCGGGCAAGGCGAGGAGCTGGAACCGGCGCGCAAGAAGGCGGAGCTGATGGGCGTGAAGCAGATTTTTATTGATGATCTGCGCGAGGAATTTGTTCGTGATTACGTGTTTCCCATGTTCCGCGCCAATGCGCTTTATGAGGGTGTGTATTTGCTGGGCACCTCCATCGCCCGCCCGCTGATCGCTAAACGCCAGATCGAAATCGCGCGCGAAGTGGGTGCGGATGCGGTGTGCCACGGGGCGACCGGCAAGGGGAACGACCAGGTGCGCTTCGAGCTCGGCTATTACGCGTTGCAGCCGGACATCACGGTGATTGCGCCATGGCGGGAGTGGAAACTCAACTCGCGCACGCAGATGATCGAATATGCCAAGCAGCACCAAATCCCCGTCGCCAAGGATAAAGAGGGCGAAGCGCCGTTCTCGATGGACGCGAACCTGCTACATATCAGCTACGAAGGCAAAGCGCTGGAGGACCCGTGGGTGGAGCCGGATAATTCCATGTTCCGCCTCACCGTGAACCCGGAAGACGCGCCGAACACGCCGGAATATATCGAGGTCGAGTTCGCGAAAGGCGATGCGGTCGCCATCAACGGCAAAAAACTTTCGCCCGCGAGCCTGCTGGCGGAGTTGAATAAAATCGGCGGTAAGCATGGCATCGGCCGGCTCGATCTCGTCGAGAACCGTTATGTCGGCATGAAATCGCGCGGGGTGTATGAAACGCCGGGTGGGACGATTCTCCACACGGCCCATCGCGGTATCGAATCCATCACCCTCGACCGCGGCGCGATGCATCTCAAGGAAGAGTTGATGCCGCGTTATGCCGAGCTTGTTTACTTCGGCTATTGGTTCAGCCCCGAGCGCGAAATGCTGCAGAGCTTGATCGATAAGAGTCAGGAGAATGTCAGCGGCGTGGTGCGGCTGAAGCTTTATAAAGGCAGCGTGTCCGTCGTGGGCCGCAAATCGCCGACATCGCTCTACTCGATGCAGCATGTGACCTTCGAGGCGGATTCGGTTTATAATCAGCGGGATGCGGAGGGCTTCATTAAGCTCAACGCGTTGCGTCTGCGTCTGCGCCATCAAGGGCAGAAATAGGCAGAAATAGGCTTAACCGAATCTTCACCTTTTCCGGCTAGGGTTAGGGTGGAGTATTCTCGATGGCTTTGGACGATCAATCACCGCTTATAACCCTGCCTACGGGCGAGATATTGCCGCCAGCGCAGCAATCGGTCGCGCAGGGGTATGATGTGCCGGGGCTGTTGAATTGGGTACAACAAAGCCCGCCTGCGACGCAGCAGGCGATTATGGGCCAGATTGCAGCGAATAATATCACCGATCCGAATCAGATTGCGGGGATCATCGATACGGCGCGTCAGCAGGCGATAGTGGCGGGGCCAGTGGTGGAGCAAGCTGCGGAAGTGCATCCGTTTGCTGGGCTTGCTTTGCCCGAGATGCCAAAGCTTCCCGTGGTTGATCTGGGTGCCACAACAGCCGCACTTGCGAATGATCGCGTGCAGATCGCGGCCGGGCCGGATGTGAGTGGGCCGGATTTGGGCAATTCGCGTAGCACGTAGTTTCGCGCTTTTATTCATCCACATATTACCTGTCAGCTGTGGATAACTGCGGGTTTGGCTTGTGTTAGGTGTGGGGTGAACTAGAACAGTATCTCGTCGTTTTAACACCCTGTTTTTGAGTAGATCCCATGACCATGAACGCCGCTGAAATTCTTCCCATCTCCATCGAAGAGGAAATGCGCAAAAGTTACCTCGATTACGCGATGAGCGTGATTGTCAGCCGCGCGATTCCGGATGTGCGGGATGGGTTGAAGCCGGTGCATCGCCGCATTTTGTTCGGCATGCTGGAGCTGGGCGTTGAATATAACAAGCCCTACAAAAAATCGGCACGTATCGTCGGTGATGTGATGGGTAAATATCACCCGCATGGCGATAGCGCGATTTACGATGCGTTGGTGCGCATGGCGCAGCCGTTCAGCATGTCGCTGATGCTGGTGGATGGCCAGGGCAACTTCGGATCGATGGATGGCGATAATGCCGCTGCGATGCGTTACACCGAGTCGCGCCTGAGCAAAGCCGCGCATGCGTTGCTGAACGATATCGAATTCGGCACGGTGGATTATCAGGAAAACTATGACGGTGCAGAACAAGAGCCGATGGTGCTCCCGGCGCGCTTTCCGAACTTGCTGGTCAATGGCACGAGTGGGATCGCGGTCGGGATGGCGACGAACATTCCGCCGCATAACTTGGGTGAAGTGATCGATGCGACCTGCATGTTGATCGATAATCCTGAGGCGACGATTGATGAGTTGATGGCGGTGTGCCCCGGGCCGGATTTCCCGACGGGTGGGATTATTCTCGGCCGCAGCGGTTCGCATTCGGCGATGCATACGGGGCGTGGCTCCGTGGTGATGCGCGGGAAGGCGGAAATTGAGGTCGATAGCAAGGGCCGGGAGGCTATCATCATCAGCGAAGTGCCGTATCAGGTGAATAAAGCGCGGATGGTGGAACGGATTGCCGAGCTGGTGAAGGAAAAGAAAATCGAAGGCATCAGCGATTTGCGGGATGAGTCGGACAAATCGGGCGTGCGCGTCGTCGTTGAGATTAAGAAAGACGCGATGGGCGAGGTGGTGCTGAACCAGCTTTATAGCTTCACCCCACTGCAGACGAGCTTCGGCGTGAATATGTTGGCGCTCAACCAGGGGCGGCCGGAATTGCTCGACCTCAAGCGCGTGTTGACGGCGTTCATTAGCTTCCGCGAGGAAGTGATTACGCGGCGCACGCAGTTTAAACTGAACAAAGCGCGTGACCGGGCACATGTGTTGATCGGTTTGGCGATTGCGGTCGCGAATATCGATGAGGTGATTGCGGTGATTCGCGGTTCGGCCGATCCGGTGATCGCGAAAGAAGAGCTGATGAAGCGCGACTGGAAAGCGGCGGATGTGATTGCGCTGCTGAACCTCGTCGAGGATTCCGGCAACGTGCTGAATGGCGACCGCATCAAGTTCACCGAAGCACAGGCGAAGGCGATTCTTGAGTTGCGCTTGCAGCGGTTGACGGGCCTTGAGCGTGAGAAAATTGATGGGGAATTAAGTGAACTCGCGACGGAGATTCGTGGTTACCTCGAAATCCTCGGTAGCCGCGTGAAGCTTTATGCGCTGATGCGTGAGGAGCTTGTCGTGGTGAAGGATGAATTTGCCGTGCCGCGCCGGACTGAAATTCAAGAGGCCGAGGGTGAGATCGATATGGAATCGCTCATCATGCGCGAGGAAATGGTCGTGATGGTGACGGCGGGTGGCTACATCAAGCGCGTGCCGCTTGCGACCTATCGCGCGCAGAAGCGCGGCGGCAAGGGCCGCTCGGGGATTGATCTACGGGATGAGGATGCGACGACGGAATTGTTCGTCACTAGCACCCATACGCCGGTGTTGTTCTTCAGCTCCACGGGGCAGGTGTATAAATTGAAAGTCTATCGTCTGCCGCTTTCGACGCCGCAAGCGCGGGGGAAAGCACTCGTGAATATCTTCCCGCTGAAGGCTGGGGAGACGATCGAGACCTTCATGCCGCTGCCGGAGAATGAGGAAGATTGGGATAAGCTGAACATCTTCTTCTCGACCGCGAATGGGAATGTGCGTCGGAATGACTTGTCCGATTTCAAATCGGTACAG
>JBGAJE010000039.1:0-12998 GCA_044225085.1 Rickettsiales bacterium
GGGGGATAAATCAGGGAAATTGGCCGGTTAGGCGTGTAGAGCCGCTGGGGCATCACCGCGCGCCGCGGCCCGCTCGACCCAGCTTTGTTCGCTATCGGCACGTGTTAAGTCGGCCGGTAGGGCGCGGGCTGGGTAGGTTTTCTCAAGCTGCGCGCTGGTTACCATAGTGCGTGGCTGCTCGTTTTGGGCGAGCGTTTCCGCCCCGACGGGGAGGGTTGCGGGCGGGGTTGGCTGGGAAGGTGTTGTTTCTATTTCCGGTGATTTGCCACGCGCGGCGGCGCTGATTTTCTTGGCCTGGAAATCCTGGTCGATAATGATATTGCGCGTGAGGAAGCGGCTGCCCGCATACACACAGCCGATACCGACTACGGCGAGCGCCGCGATAGCGCCAATCGCAAGAGTGGTAGCGCTTAGCCCCATCAGTGTGAATGTAGAAGTCGCCATCTGACCGGTCATAAGGCCAGCCATCAATGAATGGCCAACTGCGCCGACAATACCGAATACCGTCGCACCGCCCACACCAAGCAAAAGCTGGTTCATAAAACGATAGCGAGCCGTCCGGGCGCGATAGTCCTCGAACTCCTCTTTTGATAAAATATCGTTTTCTGTTACTGCGGCCATGGGGGCTCCTTCACCTTCTCATCTTAATGGCCTTAGCGAAAAGTAATGTGAAGATTGTGTGAAGATGCGGCCTAAGGCTTCTGCCAGACGAGCGTGACCCAATCGCCGAGGGTAAGGCGGGAAGCAAGTTCCAGTCCAAGATGCTGATATGCTTCACGTATTTGTGTCTCTTGCCATTGCAGCAACCCACTGATGATGAGCACGCCTTCCGCGGCTAAGTGGCGGTTTGCCTCGCTGGCGAGGGCTAAGAGAGGGTCGGCGAGGATGTTCATCACGATCAAGTCGAAGGGGGCAGCAGCAGCGATTTCGGGATGCGAAAAGCCATTTGCCTGCTTTGCTTTCACGCGGTGATTATAATTGTTATGAATCGCGTTCTTGAGCACTGTTTCAATGGCTTGACTCGAGATATCCACAGCCACTACTGGGCAATCGAAGAGGCTCAGCATGGCTAAGGTCAGGATACCCGAACCGCACCCCATATCGCAGGCGGAACGAGGGAAGAAGGCCGTTGGGTCGATCGATTCAAGCGCGGCGAGCATGCCAGCCGTGGTTGGATGGTTTCCGTCGCCAAATGCTTGCGCGGAGCTGGTGAAGACAAACTCTTTCGTCATGTCATCGGACATGCGGAGAGTCATACCAAACTGCGGGTGGTTTCGCTAGCGCAATGGTTTAGTAGCCGTCGTAGGGATCGTTATTATGATCGTATTCTGGCGAGGTCACCGTGTTATGTTTGTGGTGGTGGTCGCTATTATCGTTACCAGAGTGGTAATAATGGTCGTCGCTGCTGACGGGAGCTTGGTAGCCACCGCCATGATCGCTCGCGCCACGGTAGTTGCCGTTGGCATCATAATTCTCCGATGGGGCGCAAGCGGCAAGGCCGAGCGCCGTCAGTAATGGGAAAAGGGTAAGCTGACGAAATTGTTTCATAGCAAGCTCCTGGGTTGATCGATGCTTTACCCATAAGCGATTGCCCATCTTTTCCCTATATGCGAGCATAAGGAAGCGCATAAGTTTTGTATCATAATTGAGAAATATTGGCGCACCCGAGACGATTCGAACGTCCGACCTTTGCCTTCGGAGGGCAACGCTCTATCCAGCTGAGCTACGGGTGCGTGCGGCGGTTCATACAAGGGCAAAGGCCCTGGGCCAAGCGTTTTGTGGGTGAGGTGGTGCCGGTTGCAGGAATTGAACCCGCGACCTTCGGTTTACAAAACCGCTGCTCTACCCCTGAGCTAAACCGGCACTAGCGGTGGTTTAGGCGATTTGATATTTAAGCGCAAGCCATCGTGGCTGATTTTCTGGTGTTTGGGCATGTTCGGCCCTTCCCTTCCCACCCCGAAAGGTGCTAAGCGCGAGCCTATGATTGTGATGGATTCAGGCTTGGGAGGGATTTCCGTGGTGCGGGCATTGCGCGCGGCGCGGCCGGGTATGGCTCTTAGCTACATCGCCGATACGGCCGGGTTTCCTTATGGCAAGCGCAGTGCTGTCTCCATTGGTACTCGTGCACGGCAGATTATTCAGCAAGCGACGATGGCGGAAGAACCCGGATGCGTTGTGCTCGCATGCAACACGCTTTCAACGTTGTGTCTCGAGCAATTGCGCGCGGCATTTCCATTTCCATTTGTGGGTACAGTGCCGGCGATCAAGGTCGCGGCGCAAGCATCGGCGAGCAAGCGATTTACGCTGCTTGCGACGCCTAATACCGCGCATAGCGCTTATAGCACAAATCTCATCACTCAATTTGCGCAAGGATGTGTGGTAGATTGTTACGGCGCACCTAACCTCGCGGTGTATGCCGAGCGGATGTTGCTTGGCGAAACCATCGATGTGGCGACTTTGCGCGCTGAGCTTGCACCAGCATTTCACGACGATGCGCGCGGGAAGACAGATGCGATCGTACTCGGCTGCACGCATTATCCGCTTATTCTCGACCAGTTACGCGCGGCGGCGGCATGGCCGGTGCAATGGGTTGATTCGGGCGAGGCGATTGCGCGCCGGGCATTGATACAGGCAGAGGGCGCAACTTCATTGAATCCTGCCTCTATCGCCTATGTCACGGCGGTGGCGGATATAGCACGCTACCGCGACGCGTTCCGCCGTGAAGGGTTTGATGACGTGCGGGCACTAACCGCGGAGCTTGAAACTGCCCGCTAGCGAAAGCGATGTGGGTTGATAGCTTTGCGTAGCCGATCGGTAAGCGGTACTTGTTCGCCACAAATTTCGGAAGCGATAACTTCGGCGGCAAGCGGTGCAGAGATCATCCCGCGTGAGCCGTGGCCGGTTGAAACAAAAAGCCCCGGCGCAATTTGGCCGATATACGGCAAGCGATCCGGCGTTGTCGCCCGGAACGAGGTACGGCCGCTGATTGCCGCGCCAGAGAACCAATCAGGAAGGAAATTTTCTAACTCGGCGATATTACGCATGTGGTTTTCTGCGGTTACTGTGCCTGCTTCATCGCCGTGATTATAGGTCGCGCCGATGAGGTAATGCTCGCCCTGGGGGATTACGTAGCCTTTGTGGCAAAGGATTGTGCGTAGTGTGGCGCTTGTGTCGGCGGTGTTTAACAGACTGACTTGCCCGGCGACGGCGTGAAGCTTGATGTCGTGATCGGTTAGAAATTTCTGGCTTTCTTGTGCCGTCGCGATGCAGCACATGGATGCTTCGAATGTTTCTCCTGTCTCGGTTGTGACGCGCCAACCTTGATCCGTGCTTGTTAGGCTTTCTGCTGCTACTCCAGTGTGCAAGGTGATGCGGGGGTGATTAATCAGCGCACGGCATAGGCTCGGGGGTACAACCCAGGTGCCATGTGCGAACCATACGCCACCGGTCAGAAGCTCGAGGCCTGTGCGGGCAGTGGCTTCATCACGTTCGATCCAATCGACAATGGTGGGATCGAGGCCGAGCATTTCGTGCAGTTCACGCCATTGGGTTTCTTCTTCTGCGTAGCGTGGAAGACGGAGCATGCCAGGTGTGTCATGCGTGAAATCAAGCCCCATTGTGCGCCAGTGGGCGAGTTGGCGCAGGGTGAAACCATAGGCGGTGAAATACCAGTCCATCATCGGCGTCCAGCGCTTGTTGAGCGGGGGGAACAACACCGCTGCCGGATTACCGGATGCGCCTGCGGCTATTTCACTGCGTTCGAGGATGGTGACTTCCCTCCCCCGCTCCGCCAACGTACGCGCAAGAGTGCAGCCTGCGATGCCTCCGCCGAGGATGAGGATGGGCCCTGAAGATATTTCTCGAACAAGTGCGGGAGCGGATCGCCGCCCGATGAGCATATCACGCTTATGGCCATAGCCTTGGGTCTTCTCCATCGCGAAGCCTTGAGCTGCGAGGCCTCGTTTCACGGCACCGGCGGCGGTGAAGGTGGCGAGTCGCGCATCTGGCGCGCTGAGTCGACCGATATGGTGCAGCACTTGCTCGCTCCACATATCGGGGTTTTTGGCGGGGGCAAAACCATCGAGGAACCAAGCGTCGATGCGTGCATTTAATTGCGGTAATAATTCAGCAGCGTCGCCATAGCAGAGGGTAAGCGTTGCGCGGGAGAGGTGGAGGCGGTGAATACCTGGAACACGCAGTGGGTAAGCCGCAAGCAGGGCGGCCGCTTCCTTCGCTAACTCCGGCTGCATGGCGAGGGCGGTGCGCAACATCTCGCTCGTTAATGGAAACTTCTCGATGGCAATGTAGTGTAGATGGGCATCGGCAGCAGCAGTGCGCGTAAAGGCACGCCAGGCGACCAAGAAGTTCAACCCCGTACCGAAGCCGAGCTCACCGATGGTAAAGTGGGTTCGTCCCGCCCAGCCCTCTGGTAGACCATTACCTTGTAGAAACACATGTTCCGTTTCCGAAATTCCACCATGCTTGCTGAAATAAACATCATCGAACATGGTCGAGATAGGGGTTCCCTCAGTGAAGGTCACGTCCGGCAATGGCACATGGGCAGTGTGTTGAATCATAAGCGCTAGGTACTAAATATGTGACTAGGCCACAAGTTCCCCTTGGCGATACCCGCCGAACAGAAGGGTAGAAACTTCGAGAAGCCAAGCACCCTTCCATCGACATTTATGTTGCAGTCGCTCAAAAACAGGATTAAGGGCGGGCATCCTGAAGGTTGGGCGCTGTTTTCCGCCGCGCCCTTGTGGCAAAAGGACATGCTATGGCCTGGAGTCTTTCCTCGATCAAACGCACCTTAATGGGTGCACCACTTGACCCGTTTCGTACCGATACGCGCAAGCATATGGCGCTGATCACTTTCTTTGCTTGGGTGGGCATTGGGGCGGATGGGTTGTCCTCAGCCAATTACGGCCCGGAGGAAGCGTTTCTTGCGCTCGCACAACATACGCAGCTCGCGGTATGGTTGGCGATGGCAACGGCATTTACCGTCTTCCTCATCGCCGCGGCCTATACGCAAGTGATCGAAATGTTTCCCAATGGCGGCGGCGGGTATCGCGTCGCGACGACATTGCTTGGGCCGCGACTCGGGCTGGTTGCCGGTGGCGCGTTGCTGATCGATTATGTGCTCACCATTGCAATTTCGATCGCGAGCGGTGTGGATGCGTTATTTTCGCTATTGCCCATTGTATTTCAAGATTTTAAACTGATTGTATCGCTTATCATGGCAGGGTGCCTAACTTACATGAACCTACGGGGCATGAAAGAATCCGTACGGATTTTGCTGCCGATTTTCATTGGGTTTGTGGCAACCCATGCGTTTCTTGTGCTGGTCGCTATTTTTTATCACTCAAGCGGATTACCCGATTTAATCCCCGGTGCTTGGGGCGAGACGAAGGGCATGGCTGATAATATCGGCTGGTTCGCAGTGTTGGCTTTGTTCTTCAAAGCTTTCTCACTCGGCGGAGGAACCTATACGGGGCTAGAGGCGGTATCCAATTCCGTCAGTAGCCTGGCGGAGCCGCGGGTGCGCACCGGCAAGGCAACGATGTGGGCGATTGCTTTCTCGCTTGCCTTTATGGCCGCTGGCATCATCGCGATGTATCTGCTGTGGGACGTTCACAAAGTCGAGGGTGAAACACTCAACGCCACCGCTTTTAAAATGGTGACGGCGGATTGGGAATTCCATGGGATGAATATCTCGACGGAGTTCACCGCTGTCGCCCTTATCTTCGCGGCGGGCTTGCTGTTTGTGGCGGCAAATACAGGATTTATTGCGGGGCCGTGTGTATTAGCGTCGCTGGCGATCGACCGGTGGATGCCGCATATGTTCTCTGCACTTTCCAGCCGATTGGTAAGTAAAAACGGCGTGATTCTGATGGGCGGCATGGCGCTCGGAGCACTGATGATTACCGGCGGTTCGGTGGGTGTGCTCGTGGTGATGTATTCGATCAATGTGTTTCTAACCTTTAGTCTGTCGCTTGCCGGAGTGACGCGTGCGCGTTGGCGGGAACGGGCGAACCCCAAGACATGGCATAAGCTATTCATTGCGGCGCTTGGATTCGTTGTTTGTGTCACGATTCTTGTTACCACGCTGCTTGAGAAATTCACGGCGGGGGCATGGAAAACCGTGTTGATTACCAGCTTGGTGATTACGCTCGGCCTTATCATTCACCGCCATTACGATCGCGTGAAAGTGCGGATGAAACAGATCGAGGAGGAACTCGGCGCCGCAATGTTCGGTATGAATAAAAAACCGATCCCAGAAGAAAAACCGAAGATGGACCCACGCGAGGCGACGGCCGTGTTTCTCGTTGGCGAATCCTCGGCGACCGGGATGCATACATTCCTCTGGGTGCAACGGTTATTTCCGGGTGTTTTCCGCAACTTCGTATTTGCGAGTGTGGGAGAAATCGATACGGAAGAATTTAGCGATGAAGCCCGTTGGCACGCGCTGCGGCGCGACACTAAGACAATGCTTAAGCATTATGTCGATTTTTGCTCCGCACGTGGGTTGCCTGCCACGTATTATCATGATTATGGGACGGATGTGATCGATACGGTTAATCGCCTTACTGAACGCATTTCAGCGGACTTCCCACGGGCAGTATTTTTCGCGGCAAAACTGATTTTCGAGAAGGAAAATCTGATGACGCAAGTGCTACATAACCAAACGGCGTATCTCATTCAGAAGAAGCTGCACAATAAGGGACAGAATCTCATCATCATGCCGATGAAGGTGTGATACCGGTACGACGCGGTTTCTTAGAGGCCACGTGCTACCGCTTAATAGTACTGGTCGTCTTTCATCAGGTAATTTTGCACGTAATCCTTGACCCCATCTTCGAGCGAGGTGAAGGGGTCGGTGTAGCCAGCAGAGCGCAGATGGCCCATTTCGGCTTGGGTTTTATATTGGTATTTTGCGCGCAACGTTTCAGGCATATCGAAATAGTTCATGGCCGGCGGCTTGCCGACGGCAGCGAAAGCGGCTTTAGCGAGATCATTAAAGCTGCGTGCTTGGCCAGTGCCGAGGTTGAACAGGCCGCTGACTAGCGGGTTCGCGAGCATCCAGAGCACCACTTTCACGCAGTCTTTTACATACACAAAGTCGCGCAATTGTTCGCCGTCTTTATAGTCGGGACTGTAGGATTTAAATAGGCGCACCGGGCGACCATGCAATGCATGAGGGAAGATTTGCGCGATGACGGAGCGTTGGTCTTCCTTATGGTATTCGTTCGGTCCGTAGACGTTGAAAAACTTCAGACCCACCCATTGCGGGGGAATTTTATCGTGCCCGCCGGCAGTGGCGATGGAAACGAACTGGTCGAACAGCTGCTTGCTCCAGCCATAGGCATTGAGGGGCTTGAGTTTCGAGAGATGATCAATCGCGATATTGTCGCTGAACCCTTCTTCACCACCGCCATAGGTCGCGGCGGAGGAGGCGTAGATGAAACGTTTTTTGTTCTGCGCTGCCCAATTCCAGAGGCCGCGCGAGAGGGTGAAGTTGGTCTCCAGGATGAGGTCGACATTAGTCGCGGTGGTGCTTGAAATCGCGCCCATATGGATGATGGCATCGAGCTCATCCTTGTTCGATTCCAGCCAGTAGAAAATCTCGCCGGGCGAAATAATCTCGTAAATCCGGTGTTTGGATAGGTTGTGCCATTTCTCTGTCGAGCCAAATTGGTCGGCGACCACGACCCGGTAATCGCTGTGATCGGCCAGCATGCCGGCAATATTGCTGCCGATAAACCCTGCCCCGCCGGTGACTAATATGCGCTTCGCAGACCTTCCACGATTTTAAATTGGCGCTAGTTTAGCGGGCAGGGGGGCCAGAGTCGAGGGGGGAGTGCGGATTGGGGATGGATTGGGTGCGTAATTGTGGGCGGTGTGGGGATTCGATCTTTCCTCGACTCGGCGCATGAAGTGGCTATAATCCGCCCATGCAGAAAGATTCGCATCTGTTTGAAGACCTCGCCAAAATGGCTTCCGGCGTCGCTGGGGCGGCGATGGATATGCGCCGCGAATTCGAGGCGATGGTCGCCGATAAGATTGAGCGTTTTATGGCGCGCGGCCAGTTCGTTACGCGTGAGGAATTTGAAGTTGTGCGCGCGATGGCGCAAAAGGCGCGGGAAGAAAATGAGGCGCTGAAGGCGGAAATCGAGAAGCTGAAGAGTAGCGCGCGTTAGGGCACTATTTCTGTTCTCGAGGGTTTGGTACGGAAGCTTGGGGCAGCGCCGATGCAAGTATCATAGCCGCTTTGAAGGTCGCCAATGAGAAGCACGTTGCTAGCAATCGTACCCCAAATATCCGAACCAGGCGGCGTATAGGGGCGTTTTCGTATGTCTGCTAATAAAAAATTTTGAATTTCCTGCTCCATCGCCTGCCGTTGCGCAAGTGGCGGGCGTGGATTTTGTTTTCTAACGATGTTGGAGCTTACTGTGCCGCTGACTGCTGTCGCGTTCGGAACGACATCCTTATTGATTTCCAAGCGGTCTATCGTGGTGCGATTTTCTAGCACCTTTTTTGCCGCTTCTAGGCAGTTTCTTGCTTCTGCAGTGAGGTCCCAGTCCAATGCCATATGCTATTACTCCTTCCAGTCTTATTACCTAACGTTGGGGCCTTCTGTGTGTGACAGTTTTGTGAACAATGACGTTTGTCATCTCTACCACCTTTAGCGACACTCGTATCCGATCCCACCATATTTTGATGGATTTTTCACGTCGCCTGTGTTTCACTTCTTGTATGCCGCGCGCGAGCGAAGAGCATGGACATTTAGCCTGGCAAGTAAATCGGGTTCATTTCACCAGGAGATCACATGTCCGCTGTTCAAATTGCTGAATTTGACACCAATTCCAAGAATCCCCTCGACCTCGCCGAACAACTCGTGATGGAGCGCGACTGGCTGTTTGACCGGCCAGATGACGCGGAACTCGTTGCGGAAGTGACCGGCCATTGGTGCAATTACCGCGTCTGGTTTGCATGGCAGCCGGATCTCGGCGCGCTGATTTTCTCCTGCGCTTATGACAACAAGATTCCTGAGAAGGCCCGTAGTAAAATTTTCCCGTTGCTCGCCGCCGTGAATGAGAAAATGTGGCTCGGCCATTTCGATATTGGCTCGGAGGATGGAATGGTGATGTTCCGCCATGCCCTGCTTTTGCGCGGCGGCCAGGGGGCAACCAGTGAGCAGCTCGAAGATTTGCTCGATATCGCGATGGTCGAATGCAATCGTTTCTACCCCGCATTCCAATCGGTGCTATGGGGTGGCAATACCGTCGAAGAAGCGCTTGAAATCGCGCTGCTTGATACGGTCGGCGAAGCCTAGGCTATCATTCCGAAATCGGATCGTTTCGGCACTCGAATCATTGCTGTTTGAGGACGAAAGGTAGGTAACCACTTCACCGCAGCGATGCGGCGGAACGAACGCAGCGGGTGTTGGGTAGAAAAGCGATTTATATTTAACGCTGAATAGAATCGGGCGCCGCGACAGACACGTCGAGATTTGGCTTTACGGGTGCGTGAGGATTCTCGACATGCGCAAACCTCAGTTTCTCACCCAGCAGTAATTGCGGCACAGGAAATACGGATGGAGAAGCGGGTTCCCGTGTTTTAATCTCGCTTGGGTCTGCATTCCCTTCCATCTTAAGGCCGGCGAAAACTAATGCTTTGCCGGCAGCCAGCTGCTCATCATTCAGCGTAATGGTTGCCGTTGGGGCACCAGTGTCTAGAACAACATGGGCATCGCTGATATGGCTGGTACAGCCCCCCAAATTATAGGCAGTTGGCTTTCCGATAAGATTACTGAAAAAGGCACCGGTATTCTCAAGGCCTCTAGCAACAGTGTAGGCCGTTTCCGATACGTTGCTAAGCCATGCAGATTCGCGAACGGAGGTGTCGTAAATGGGATAACCAGCCTGATTAAGCGCTTCAGCTAAAACGCCATGGATTAGGAGCGTATTATCGTCAGGTGATCTTATTAAAACATTCCCATTCACATCGATACAATGATCTCCTCCACCTGCAAAATGAACGTTGCCGTGAATGAGAACAGCACGTTCACCATCACCCAAAAAACCCGCTGCGATCTGTGCAGACACCACATCGCTGGGTTTGCCTTCGGCAAGCCCCGCCTTAATAATGGCAAGGGTGTTTTGCATCGAGGGGGAATTATAATTGCGCTGATACCAGTCACAATTTTCCGCAACCCACTCTGGACTTTTAGGGCCCTGAAATAACGTCAGCCTGGAATCGATACCATGGGCAGCAATGCCGTTATGTTGTGCGAGAATGATGGTTTCACCCAGTTGAACCACCTGTTCTGAAAAACGCTGGACTTCAGCGTAGCCCTTTATGAGCCCCCGCAATTTGTCATCCGAGATTTCTCCCTTAAGATGTGCTTCGAACCACGGATTCAGCTCGATTGGTAATTCTACCAAAAGATGCTTGGTGTTAGCTGCTTTCAATTCCGGAATCGTATTATTGACGAGCTGCAATGTGCCTGCATCACCATGCATCTCGCCTAAACCCAACATGCGCGCGCCAGCGCCACCCTCTTCCCGAGGGGCAAACACGCGGTGAACAAATTCGGATTGGGTAACGGTTATTTCGACCATAAGGCGCTGACATTAAAAGGGCTATGCTGCTAATTTATCAGCGAATGATTAATATTTTGTTAGCAGGATTATCGCAGCCCATCCTGTTGTTTCATATGAAAATTAAAGACTACTTCGCCGCCGCAATGCGGGTGACGGTCAAATACACATCCTTCACATGCTCCTCGGGCTTCACGCGGCCCGTCTTCATTTCGTTCGCGGCGCGTTCCCAGAGGTCACTTGGGAGCTCTTTGGGTAGGATGGTGAATCCAGCGCCTTCCAACGCGGCCATAACAGCCTGGGCCTGCTTGGTGTAATTCTCGTTGAAATAGGACGTATCCGCCTTGGCGATGGCGTTTTGGATGACGGTCTGGATTTTCGCTTTGCTCATATGTCTACCTTGCCATCCCGTGCCCAAAAGTCAAAGCCTCTAAACCTCTCCCATCGGGAGAGGTGATTGAAACCCCTAGCCTGCTAGGCTAAACCACCCAAGTGGTCCCGTAGCTCAGCTGGATAGAGCAAGCGTTTCCTAAACGCTAGGTCGTGTGTTCGAATCACATCGGGACCACCACCCTATGCCCTGCGAGCTTCGGGTGGCTGGCCACGAGCTTTACGTCGGCACATAAAGGCCGCATGTCTTTATCATCCGCTTCGCATAAAAATCGTTTTTCCGTCAGCCTCGCTTCAGTTTCCCATCAGATTGCGGGTCTATGGGCACTTGCGAGTATCCCGCGATGGGCTCTCCTCAGTTGAATCGAGTCATGCATTCAACCCTGCGTTTTTAACCGAACTGATGGAGTTATTTATGAAACCGATTTCTTCCTTAAGCCTCACGACTGCATTGACCACCCTTGCATTGCTTGCCGCCGCTCAATCGGCGGAGGCGAAAGGCAGTGGCCATGGGGCGGGCGGACACGCAGCCATCGCCCATACGAGCATGGCGATGGCCCGCCCTGCAGTGACCCATACATCCACAAGCATGATCGACAATACGCATAATGGCGTGGGCACAGCGACGCGTACCATTACCATGGATAACGGCGTCAGAACCGTAGCGACCACCGATAGTTTTGCCAACGGCGTTACTACCACCCACGACACCACCATCACTAAAAATACAGATGGCAGTAAACTCGTTCAGTCCACCACCACCTTACCCAGCGGCAAAACCGTCACCAACGATGAAACCATCGCCAAAGTGAATGGTACCGAGAATATCACCGGCACCTTCACCACCGCGAATGGTAAAACATTGAATGAAACAGGGACGAGTGCCGCTACCAGTTACGGTTCCGACACATCACTCACCTTGACCAACGCAGCCGGCAAAACCGCAACGCGTGATGTTGAGACAATCAAAAGCAGCGATGCGGTGGGCCGGGTAACGACCGGAACAAACTTCCAGGGCGCTGCGGTGAACCAAGCGTCGCTTTCCACCACCAATACCGCGCCCACCACGAATACAGTGGCGACAACGGCGAATGGTACGGGCACCTACGCGATTGGCTCAAACCAAACCAATGGGGTGACCAACGTTAGTACAGATCGTAGCTTTGCTAATGGTGCTGCAAGCTCCAACGTGACATCCACTACCAATAATACGGACGGGAGCGTAACGTATAACCGCACGACCAACGCTATTAACGCCGGTGGCACACTCGCTTCGGCGTCATCGAATGAAACATACACGCCCAATGGTGCTGGAACGTCGAATATCACTGGCACATTTACCCAAAGTAACGGGCATACAGGTACGGTGACCGGTACGGACACTGCGACCAACTATGGCTCCAACATCACAACGAACCTTGTTGACCAAAACGGCGCGACCAAAACCGTTTCGACCCAGCAGCTCGTGGTGGGTGATGCCCAGCTGAACGTTAACAACGCCACCACATTTAACGGCACGCCAACGAGTAGTGTGGGTCTTATGACTGGCCAGGGCGTGAATTACCAACCCCAATAACTATTGGAAATAGGCGTCATCTTCCCGGTCGACTCTAGGGGCGGCCGGGAAGCATCGCAATGCAACATGGGTTTTGGTTGCGTCGCGCGGCGGCGATCTGCTACTGGTGCGCCACAAAATAAGTGGAGCGTGCCATGGCCAAAATTAAAGTCACTACCCCCGTCGTTGAGCTCGATGGCGATGAGATGACGCGCATCATCTGGGCGATGATTAAACAGAAACTAATTCTGCCGTTTCTTGAAATTGATTTGAAGTATTTCGACCTTGGTATTCAGGCGCGTGACGCGAGCGACGATAAAATCACCGTCGATGCCGCGAAGGCGATCAAGCAATATGGCGTCGGCATCAAATGCGCGACGATCACGCCGGACGAGGCGCGGGTTAAGGAATTTGGCCTCAAGCGCATGTATCCAAGTCCCAACGGCACGATC
>JBGAJE010000040.1:0-12716 GCA_044225085.1 Rickettsiales bacterium
CATACATGGATCAGGTGCGCAAAGCGGTAAGCACCGAATTGCCGGAACTCACCACCTATTTCCAATCGGGCGGGCTGGTGGATGCGGTGTTAAATCTTGGCTTGCCAGCGCCCATCGATATTCAAGTGACTGGCTCTAATCTTGAGAATGCCTATAAATCGGCAGGCGAAATTGCCGCCAAGGTACGCGAGCTTCCCGGTGTAAGCGATGTGTTCATTCCGCAGGATATCGACGCACCGGCGCTGAAACTCAATATGAACCGCGTGCATGCGAGCGAAATGGGGCTGAGCCAAAAGGAAATTGTCGGCAACGTCATCACGGCGCTCACTTCCAACCAGATGATCGCACCGAGTTTCTGGGTCGATCCGAAAAGTGGCAACGATTACATGCTGACGGTGCAGTATCCCGAAAATACAGTGCAGACGCTCAATGATCTTAAATCCATTCCGATTCGCGGCGTGGGCGGCAAAACCTCGACACGCCTCGATACGGTGATGGATGTTAGCACCATTGCATCGCCCACTGTGGTGAATCACTACCAGCTGCGCCGGGTGATCGATATTTATGTTGCGCCAAAGAAAGAAGATTTAAGCGGCGTCGCCGCCAGCATCGATCACATCATTGCCAAAACGCCATTGCCGGAGGGTATCCGCATCAACATCCGTGGTTCGATTGAGGCGATGCGCACCTCGTTCCACAGCTTCGGCATGGGCCTGCTGCTGGCGGTATTGTTGGTCTATCTGGTGCTGGTGGCGCAGTTTAAATCCTTTGTCGATCCGTTCATCATCTTGCTTGCGGTGCCGCCGGGAATTGCAGGTGTACTGATCACGCTATTTATCACGGGCACCACGCTGAATGTGATGTCGCTGATGGGCATCGTGATGCTGGTGGGGATTGCCGTATCGAACTCTATCCTCATCGTGGAATTTACCCATCGGCTGCTGGAAGAAGGCTTGGCGCTGAAAGAGGCTGTATCCACCGCCTGCCGCGTGCGCTTGCGCCCGGTTCTGATGACCTCGCTCGCTACCATCTTCGGCCTGATCCCGATGGCGCTGGCACTTGGTGCCGGTTCGGAAGCCTATGCACCGCTCGCCCGCGTGATCATCGGCGGGCTGACGCTTTCGGTAGTGATGACGGTATTCATCGTGCCGGTCGCATTCCTGCTGGTCTATCACAAGCGTCGCCCTGTTCACCATCCGCGATCCAATTCTTATGCGGGAGTGCGGGCATGAAACGCTTACTCCTGATTGGCTTTTTGTTCGTACTCCCTGAGGTGACTTGGGCGGAGGATATGGCGGTCAATGCTGCTCCTCCGTCCGTCCTTTCGCTGGAGGAAGCGCAAGTCATTGCTCTCAAGCAACATCCGGGAATCGCCTCGTCGGATTATCGGCTCGAAGCTTCTAAGCAGTCGATCAAGGAAGCCCGTGCCAATTACTTCCCACAAGCCAATGCCAACGCGGTGCGCGCATTCGCTGACGACAATACACGACTGACGGCCATCAATGGTATCAACAACCCATCCATCTTGGATCGGGGCTCCTATGGCGTCGGCGTGAGCCAACTCATCACCGATTTTGGCCGCACTAACCACCAGGTCGATGCGGCTAAAGCGCAGGCAGATGCGCAGGCCGCCAAGTCGCTCTCGGCGCGTGATCAGGTGCTGTTTGAAGTGACCAAAGCTTATTACAATGTATTGCGCGCGCAACGGGTGATGCATGTGGCCGAGGCCACGCAGAAGGCGCGCCACACTTTGCTGGATCAAGTCGGCTCGCTGCGGGATGCCAAGCTGAAATCCAACCTCGATGTCAGCATTGCCCGCCAAGGCGTGAGTGAGGCAAACTTGCTGGAATTGCGCGCGCAAAACGATCTCGACGATGCGCTGGCGGAACTCTCGCAAGCGTTGGGCTACAATGCCCAGCAGCATTTTACGCTGGTGGATGATGCCGAAGCAACGCCGCCGACCGATCAGCTGGATACATTGCTCACCCAGGCCAAGGAGCAGAACCCAGAATTGCAATCGCTGCGGGCGGATTTGCGAGCAGCACGGAAGCAAACGGAAGCGGAAGCTGCGGCGAATTACCCGACCGTCAGCGCGGTAGGCTTTGCGGGCGAAAATCCCATTCGCGACAGCACTCAGCTCGATTCCAATTATGCCGCCGCAGGTGTTATGGTGAGTATTCCACTTTATACTGGCGGCCGGCTGAGTGCGACCGAGAAGCGCAGCGGCTATCAAGCGCAGGCCATCGAGCAGGATTTGATCGATCGGGAAAACCAGATCACCCGCGATGTGCGCCTCGGTTGGAATAACATGCAATCGGCGTTTAAAAATATCAGCGTGAGCGAGGAGATGCAAAAGACCAGCCACGAAGCATTGGAATTAACGCAGGCGCGCTATGATTTAGGCAAGAATTCCATTGTCGATCTCGCCCAGGCCCAACTCAGCGCCACCCAGGCCGAAATCGCCGCCGCCAACGCGCAATACGAGTATTTCATCCAGCGCGCACTGCTGAATTATAGTGTGGGCAGCGTAATCAAACCCTAAGCATATCATGGGACACTGACGGGACATTCGCTCATGAATCATGGCGAAATAGCGCGATTTTCCACGAAATGGCGTTCGTTGCGCCCGTTTGATTTCTTTGTTGTTGCCGCTTGCAGCGTTGTGGTGAGCGGCGCTCCTAAGCCTTGAAAATTGCCGTAGTGGCAACTCCACCGTGAGTTTGAATCTCACCCCATCCGCCATTAAATTGCCCGAGAGCGATTTGGAAGGTTTTTGAGCGTGTGAAAAAGCGTGAAGAGGGTGCGCAATGGTTTGGGCACATAAGCTAGACCAGTTTCTTCAGAAACTCCTGGACCTGTGCATATTCCGCTTCGATGTTTTTTAGTAGGCTGCTTTTGGCATTTCCGTCGGCATTCGGTTCTTCTTGGCCTTTTTTGCATAATTCACCGAGTTTTATTGCGCCGAGATTAAGTGCCATGCCTTTAAGCGCGTGGGCTTGTTTTCGCCATGTCTCGGCGGCGGCTTCTTCGATATTCGCGCGGAGCGCGACGATGCCTGCTTCAAAGGACGAGAAAAATTCATCGAACAACGCCTTTTCCATCTCTGCATCGCCATCAGTCATGCTGCGCAGATTGGTCAAATCGACGGGTGTGGTCATGATGCCTCCTTAAGGCTTTTTCCGTTCGTGGATGTATTTCTCGATGCCTTCGAGGATTTTTTGTTTGCTGTAAGGTTTGGTAATAAACCCTCTTACTTTATTATCGATCGCGCATTTTACATCATTTTCATAATTATTGGCGGTAACCATAATGATAAAGCTATCAGGATCGTGCTGTCGAATAAAAGATGCCAGTTTGTGACCGCTTATATCGGGCAATTCAATATCAAGAAACGTAATGCACGGAATATGTTCTGCGTATAGCGCCACTGCCTGTTCGGCGTTGGCTGCAGAGTAACATGTATAATCCCTCCTTAGCATGCCCTCGAGCAAACTGCGCGAAAAAGCCTGATCCTCGACGATTAATATGGTGGGTGAGGCAAAAGAACGGCGTTCTGCACCATATTTTTTTATGTGCTTAAGCTGATCTGGGGTGAAGGCCAGTGTGAAGGGGCGGTCAGGTTGACGATTTCCTTCTGGCTGATGATGGCTTTCCGGCAGGGATTTTATCTTGTTCCGAAGCATCATGCGCAAATCCTCACCGTGTGCGTTGAAATCATAGTAGGTATGCAATGCCTCGTTACCCGCGAGGTGAAAATAGGCGTATAATCGTTCGCACAAATCGATGAGGACTGTTTTTTGCACGCCGCTCCAGGTTATTACCAGATCGTTGTCGTGAAAGAAGTAAATCGCGGCGTGTTTGTCTTCCAGTAACGGCCGCGTGATCAGCAAGATTCCTTCTTCCAGCGGTTTTCGCTGCATTTTGGAGGAATGAAAATGCAGCGCTCCGCGCAAAGTGTGGCGCTCCTCGTTGTGCTCCACGGCAGAAAGTAGGGCCTGTTCTGCATTTTGGTTTATAATGTCGATAAGCATCGTGGCGAGTATCTTATTTTGATTCGTGATTACCTAAGTTGTATTATGGGCGATTCCAAGATTCCAATCTAAAATGCGAGGATCACGTCCACCGCGGCTGTAAACATATTCTTGTCTGTTGAATCTTTAAACGGTCGGGTGTCGTTCAGAGTTGTGTCGTAACGCATTTCGGGTCGTATCATTAGATTCGAAATATGAGGCACGTCGAGTGCGGGTTTGATATTTACGCCCAACGTCAATTCACCATAGGTGGTTTTGCCACCAGTTACTGTGCGCGGGCTTAAGGCGGGCAGGCCTTCGATGCCGCGTATGGCGTCGACATTATTTCCCGATTGGAATACAAATACACCGTTGGCATCGCGGAACACTTCGCCGCGCGCTACGAGCGAAAACATATCATTGAGTGCATAGATGCCATACTGGCTGACGCCATATGCGTTGGCGGCATGACCGGCGTTCAGTGCATCGTCGTGAATCCAATCAAGATCGTTGATCAGTGTTAGCTTGTCGGTTGCTTTCCAAGTGGTGGTGATGGTGCTTAAGGCACGCAAGTCGCTGTTGGGCCTTACAGTTGCCGGGAGCAATCCGTTCTGCAGGGCTTTTTCGGCAGTTTCGGGGCCGATATGCGTAAGCGCCAGCGTCGTCAATTTACCATCTAACATATTCAGGCCGACGCCGCCGTTGAATGCCAACGCGTCGTTATTGTCGCCGCTGCCGACGGATGTATTCACGCCGGTATCGATGCCGGTGTAAAGATCAACGATTGGGGTTATATGCAGTGTGGTGAGCACGCCGGTATGTTTGACTGGCACCCCGAAATTGAAAATGTAGGAATGGGAATAAAGATAATTGAGCGAAGGATCGGTGGCTTCCGCACCTTGCATAGAAGCATATTGTCCTGCTTTGATATCGAACCCGCCATCGGTCAGCCATGGTGTGTGTACCAACAGGTTAGCTTCGGTCAGATCGAATTGGTTGAGGTTGTCGCCCGCCGCATGTTGGAACTCATGGAGGAAATGCGTGTATCGTGCATCGGCGCCATACATGCCCTGCAGTTTGAATCCGTAATCGTAACCTTT
Organism: Rickettsiales bacterium; assembly: GCA_044225085.1. Classification (GTDB taxonomy): domain Bacteria; phylum Pseudomonadota; class Alphaproteobacteria; order Rickettsiales; family UBA3002; genus QFOX01. The sequence goes on from JBGAJE010000040.1 coordinate 5,111, forward strand.
TATCGTGGCGTCGATAGGTCGCTGCGCTGTCAGCAATACTTGGTTAAGTAGAAACCCGTCCGACTTATCATCAAAGAGCCGCCCGAAATTCTTGCCGTCGCGGGGATCAGCCGAATTATATGTTCCACCTGCCTCGATTTGTGCCGAATAAGTAATGCCATCGACCCATTGTGCGGGAGCCTCGGCGGCATAAGCTGGCGATTGCATCACTCCTGTGAATGCCAGTGCTACACTAGCGCCAATGGACCATTGCGGAAACGTTTTTTGGCTCATGGCTTACCTTTCCTAATGGTTATAAAACTTTATATTAATCTAGGAATTGTATTGCTAGACTTCGAAACATACTGGTTGTAGTGGTATAGTCAAGACACAACCATAGGGCGTTATTATGAATATCTAACATGGGGGAATTATGCGGGGATGGAAGATAGTTTTTGTGGTCGGTGGTGTTTTAGTCGTGGCTTGGGCGGCTTTATTTTTGAACCAGAAGCCGGAAGAACGCACGCCCATCCGTATCGGTACTAATCCCTGGCCAGGATACGAATTTCTACATTTGGCTGATCAGAAAAGCTTCTTTCGTGAAGAAGGTGCCAACATCCAGCTTGTTCGCTTCGATACGCTGGAAGATACACGTCGGGCTTTTGAGCGCGGACAGATTGACGGCATGACCGTGACGATGATTGAATTATTGCAGGCGAATGAGGATGGGAGCCCATCGCGAGTAGCTGCATTTACCGATTTTTCTAATGGGCCGGATGTCATTCTTGCACGCGGCGGCATTAAAAGCGTAGCGGATTTAAAGGGCAGAACGGTTGGTATAGAACCTTCATCACTCAGCGTTTTCATTATTGCTCGTGCGCTGGAAAAGGCCGGACTTTCCCTCGATGATGTGAAAATCCGGGGCGTCAATCCGACCAATATGGAAGAAGCCATGAAATCCGGTGAAGTTGATGCGGTGCATACGTATCCGCCACTGTCATTGGAGATGCAAAAAAGAATTCCCGGTCTCACCAAAATTTTCGATAGCTCGCAGATTCCTGGTGAGATTCTCGCTGTCATTGCATTCAATCCGGATATCGTTGCGCATCGGAAAGAGGATTTGAGGGCCATGCGCCGTGCTTGGGATAAAACCCTGGCCTACGCCGATGCGCATCCCGACGAAGCCAACACTATTATGGCGAAAATGGAAAACATTTCGCCTCAGGAATTTGCTCAAGCGCGGTCGGAGATCAAGCTGCTCCCTATTTCGGAACAGAACAAAATTATGGCGCCGGGCGGTTCTTTTGAGCAAACGCTGACCAAGGTACAAGCATTGCTGCATAAGCAGGGGCAGATCAAGCAAGACCACATTAATGCAGGCGATTACCTAGTGCGACTTGATGGTGAGCATCCGTAAAATACAGGGGAGATACATGGGACGGCGCAAAACAATCAGCGTAGTTCTGGGCATGGGTGCCATCGTGCTCATTGCGGCAGGATGGTTCCAGCGTGAAGAAGCGCAAGCGGAGCATACTAGTATCCGCATTGGCACCGATCCCTGGCCGGGGTATGAATATCTCCATCTCGCCGACAGGAAGGGATTTTTCAAAGAGGAAAATGTTCCTATCCAGCTTATACGGTTCAGTTCGCTTGAAGATGCGCGTCGTGCTTACGAGCATCATCAAGTAGACGGCATGGCTACTACGGTTATCGAAGTTCTCCAGGCGCATGAGCATGGTGCGCCGGCCAAGGTCGCCATTGTCACCGATTTTTCCAACGGCGCCGATGTGATTATCGCCCGCAAGGGTATTGCCAGTGTGGCTGGTCTTAAAGGTAAGAAAGTGGGTATTGAGCCTGCGACCTTAAGCGGGTTTATTCTGGCACGTGCGTTGAATAAGGTGGGCCTATCGCTGGAAGATGTCAAAACCGAAGGCTTGAGCCCGCTCAATATGGAGGCAGCGCTGCTTTCAGGAAAAGTTGATGCCGTACATGCCTATCCACCTATCTCGCTGGCGATATTAAAGCATACGGGAGAGGTTACGAAGATTTTTGATAGTTCACAGATTCCTGAGGAGATCGTGGATATTGTTTCGATAAATCCGGATATCGTTGCTAATCGCCCGGAGGATATCAAAGCGTTGCAGCGGGCCTGGGATAAGGCCCATGCGTATGCGGCTGCACACCCCGAGGAAGCCAACATGATTATGGCTGGTTATGAAGACATCAGCGCTGAAGAGTTCACCGAGGCATTGAGGGGTATCAAGGTGCTGTCTTTTTCGGAACAGGAAGCGCTTATGAAAGGTTCCTCATTGCGGCAGACGATTGCGCAAGTTGGCGATGTACTGCGTAAAGAAGGAGAGTTGAAGGAAGCCGTCGATCCCGGTATTTTTCTAATTGGTGCGGAAGGAACACAATAGAATGACATCCATTCGTAGAAAACGCGTATTGTCGTTGGGCGTCAAGATTCTATTGCCGCTTTTTGTCGCGATCTTTGTCATCATTGCTTTCGGTTGGTTTTATCTAAAAACGCACTTTACTGGGGAAATCGAATCCCAGGTTGAGCGCCGCGCAGAATCCATGGTCAATGGCCTTGATCAGTTTGCGTGGATTATGGGCGTTTCACCCGAATTAAATCGGGCAGTGATTTCGCTGGGCGCGGAAAAGGATGTAGAGACCATTGCAATCGTTAAGCGTGATCCGCCGTCTATGTTGGTAGTGGCAGGTACGGAACTGCCGGGGGATAGGTCGCTGGAGCAGAGGTTGAATGAAGTCTATGGCGATGAGCGGCTTGTAGAGGCGCTCCATGAAGGTAAGAAAATTCGTGGCATTTTTTATGACCAACGTAGCAACGATAATGACTATCTCTATATTTTACCTGTCTCGCTTAAAGAACGTGGCAGCGATAAGCTGACGCCGGGAGTTATTTATCTTCAGCTTGATATCAGCACGTTGAAAAAAGGTATTGCCGATTACATGGCGAAAGTGACAGTGGCGCTGCTCGTCGGGCTTTTGCTACTAAGCGCGCTTCAGTACTATGTATTCCAGCATTATGTTTTCATGCCCGTCAACGCCATTAAGAACGCGATTGATCGTCGGGCATTGGGAGACAAATCGGTTTACGCCACCATTTTGCGTCATGACGAAATCGGTGATGTGGCGATGGCGCTCAATACGATGATGGACGGGCTGGAGAATGCGCGTAAGGATGCTGAACGTGCGAACGCTGCCAAATCTGATTTCCTTGCCAATATGTCGCATGAGATACGCACTCCGATGAATGGCGTGCTTGGCATGGCAGGGCTGTTACTCGATACGGAACTGGACACTGATCAGCGCGGCTGGGCGGAAATCATCAGGAAATCTGGCGAAAATCTGCTGGAGATCATCAATGATATTCTCGATTTCTCGAAGATCGAGGCGGGCAAGCTTTCCCTAGAGCCGATTAATTTTGATTTGAGCGCCACGATCATGGAAGTAACCGACCTGCTTGCGCTCAAGACGCAGGAAAAGAATATTGAACTTCTGGTGCAGTTTGCTCCCGATCTGCCGCGCTATGTTGTGGGTGATCCGATGCGTGTGCGGCAGATTTTGATGAATCTTGCTGGCAACTCCATCAAGTTCACTGAAGAGGGCTATGTGCTGATCCGGGTGGATTGGCAGCAGGAGTCAAATGGCATACGCTTGTTGTTTGAAGTCGAAGATACCGGCATCGGCATCTCGGCGGATAAGATAGAGCATATTTTTGAGAAATTTTCACAGGCCGAGGAATCGACCACCCGCAAGTTCGGCGGCACTGGGCTTGGTCTTTCCATTTGCAGCAGGCTCGTGGGCATGATGGGTGGCACGATCGGTGTTAGGAGCGATCTGGACAAAGGCTCGGTGTTCCATTTCAATATTTTACTGAAACGCGGAGAACGAATAGATACGGTTGAGAGTCGTATTCCCGAGTGCGATCTAAGCGGCATTCGTGTGTTGGTAGTAGACGATTCGCACCTCAATCAGGAAATTTTATATCAATATCTTCATACGTGGAAGATGCGCTGCGACGTATGTGGTGCAGCGGATAAGGCTATGGAGTTGCTGGAACGTGCCGCGGAGGAAAAGGATCCGTACTCTTTCGCTTTGATTGATTATAAGATCGATGGCACCAACGGTTTGCAGCTTGCGGATTGGATCAAATCCTCGGCTGTGCCTCTCGATGCAACGTTGTTTATGATTACGGCACTTGGCCAGGTGGTCACTAGCAGTAAGCTGCAGGAGAAAGGATTTGCCGGACTCTTTATCAAGCCGTTCTATCCCGACCAACTTAAAGCGGCTTTGCAGATATTGTGGAATGCTAAAAAGACTAATACATCCCTGCCGTTGATCACCAGGCATATGGTTACTCGTATGATGAAGCTCGGCACCAGCAACGAATCCATTCGGTCCGATATGTTCCTCGGCACTAAAGTGTTAGTTGCTGAGGATATGAAAGTTAACATGATGCTCATCACCAAGATTCTACAAAAGCATGGTTGTGAAGTGTTTCCGGCAGTCAACGGCAAGGAAGCCATCGAGATGCTACAAAAGAACCGTTACGATATCGTGTTTATGGATTGCCAGATGCCGGAAATGGACGGGTTCGAGGCGACGGCCAAAATACGTGAGAGGGAAGCAGAGCATCGCCGCCATACTATTATCGTTGCTCTCACCGCTGACGCCATGACTGGCGACCGTGAGAAATGCATTAGAGCAGGGATGGATGATTATCTGAATAAGCCTTTCAAGCCTGAGCAGATCACGGAGATGCTGAGGAAATGGATACACCAAGAAGAATAGCCGCCACTTTTCTCAAAAGTATATGGGTTACCCGCCATTCTTGGTGACCGCTTGGCGCATGTTTCACGCCAAGCGGTTTGTATGCACCATCAAGATCGTGTCCACTCAATCGGTAAAAATTAGGCCGCATCTTTGCAGGGGCCTTTGACTGCGATGATATCGATGGGTTTGCCGGTCTCGAGGAATGATTTCATGCTGGAAAGCACTAATGGCCAGCCGCTGGAAACACCGCGGCCCATATCGGCACTGAGGTTGGTGTGCACCACATCCAGGCGCACCAAATCGCCGACAACGGTGATATCGTAGGTGACTTGCGATTCGTCCGCTAGGTTATTGGGGCTGGCCCAGCTTGTGACCAAACGCTTTGGTGGGTTGCTCTCGAGCACTTTACCGACAATGCGGGTTTGCTTGCTGGTGGGATCGACATGTTTCCACTCGGAGCCTTGTTTCCAATCCGAAAGATTTTCATTGGACCAGTATTGGCGCGTGAATTCTGGTGTGGTGATGGCCTGCCAGATTTTCTCGGGCGTGGTTCTGATGTAGGTGGTGTAGGTGAATGTGTTAGTCATCGTTCTTCTCCTCTAGGGCTTGTTTAAGGTTATGCAGCGCGGTGACGTGCGACCGCTCGAACTTGCCGATCCAACGCATGTAAATCTCGTTAATCGGCACGGGGTTGAGGTAGTGCAGTTTTTCGCGCCCTTGCTTTTTGGTGACGACCAGATTTGCCGCCTCCAACAACGCAAGATGTTTGGTGACCGCTTGCCGACTCATGTCATGTTTTTCGCACAACTCGCCCAATGATAGGCCGCCTTTTTTGCGCAATCGGTCGAGCAATTTGCGGCGGCTGGCATCGGCGAGGGCTTTGAAGACTTTGTCTTGATCGATAACCATGGCTCATTATATGCAACCATTTAGTTGCATGTCAAGCGACCATTTTATGCCGTGTGTTTTTCCACTGCTACAACAGCCCTAACGTTGCTAATTCGCGGCGCATTTTGTCCGGTAGATCGGCTTCGCCTTTGGCTAGATCTCTTGGGGCATCTTTGGGGTCGAAGTAGCGCCAGCCCTGGAAGGGGCGGTGCCGGCGGGGAACGACACGAATGAGCTTTGGGTCGTAAATCAGGCCGCAATGCGTAACGCCTTCGCGCATCAGCGGGCGCAGCTCGAGCAGGCGTTGGCGAGCGCAGATCCAACCTTTGATGATCCAGTATATGGATCCACCATCGAGTACTTCATTGGCGCGTTTGGGCATGTGGCGGGTGATGTGCATGAGCTCTGGCGGTTGGCCTTTTTTGCGCATGTCGTTTAGGCGTTGCGATTGCCAATTGGCAAGGTCGGTCAGTGAATCGGGGCCGACGGAGAGTTTGATGAGATGAATCGTCATAGTATGCCTCTGCACGAAATTCTAACGGCTGAGCAATGGATTGCTATCGCGTTTTTATCTGGATGCGTATTTTTATGAACTTGTTTGATTATTCGATTTGATGGAGGTTGTTATGCCAAAGCAAAATTCAGCCCAGAAGAAGACCACCGAGCGTGTTATGCATGAATATAAGCATGGTGAGCTTAAAAGCGGTAAAGGCGGCAAAGGTGGAAAAGTGAAGAGCCGAAAGCAAGCGGTTGCGATTGCACTTTCGGAATCGGGCTCGTCAAAATATGCTGGTAAGTCGGAGAATAAACGTAATCTCGCCAAAACAAAGCGTAAGGAAAAAGCCGGTAAAACAATGAAACAGCAGAAAGAAGGCCGCGCCTGAAGATTCCTGAGTTCATCGTTCCACCATCGGAAGCAGCCGCACGGGCGGCGCAGGATGCGTTGCGTGCATCGCTTCGGCTTGAGGATGATTTTGGTGCACTTGCGGTGATCGCGGGAGTGGATGTTGGCTATGATGTTGCGCGTAATTTAGCGCATGCTTCGATCGTGACGATGTCGCCAGAGCGATTAGAGCCGATTGAGGAAGTTCAAGCATTCAGCCCGGCGGGTTTTCCCTATATTCCGGGCTTGCTCTCATTCCGAGAAATTCCGGCGATTTTGGTGGCGCTTGCGAAGCTTAAAACGGTGCCGGATTTACTGATGGTGGATGGGCAGGGCATTGCGCATCCACGACGCATGGGGATTGCGGCGCATCTCGGCGTATTGCTTGATATGCCGAGTATTGGTGTTGCGAAATCGCGGCTGACAGGGAAGTTTGAGACGCCCGGGGAGAGGAAGGGCGATCAGTCGCCACTCATGGCGGGTAAAGAGCAAATTGGCGTCGTGTTGCGTAGTCGTGAGAAAGTAAACCCACTATTTATTTCACCTGGACACCGTGTGTCGATGGCGACGGCGGTGGCAATCACGATGCAATGTTTGACGCGCTATCGGCTTCCGGAGCCGACACGAATCGCGGATAAATTATCGAAATGTAAAGATGGGCGTGGTGAGATCGCCACACCGCAGGGCAAAACCGTGTTTTTGGCAATGAATTAAGCGCCAGCACTTGCGTGTCTCAATTCGCCATCTCTTTGGGGATACAAGGGAATTTTCGTAATCCATTTGTCTTAAATGTCACAGGGTTTGCTGGTTTTAAGTGAATGGCCTCCTTTCGCTCTTTAAAACTATTGCTGATTAGTCGGCGGGGCCCTTTTTTGGTAGAATAACCAAAGCAAAGAGCCCTATGGGGCCTAGAGGTTGGCTGTTTTTATGGGAAGGAAGAGGCTGCGAGGATTATTGTCGACGAGCTGCATGAGTGCGGTAGCGTTGTGCGTTGGGGCGCGTGGGGCGATTGCAAATCCGGCGGATGGGGTGGTGGTTGGCGGGTCGGCGGATATT
>JBGAJE010000041.1:0-12617 GCA_044225085.1 Rickettsiales bacterium
TAAAACTCTCAAATGCAAAAAAGATGAAGATTTGGTGACAATTGCTTTGGCGAACAATTCCACAAGAAATCACATATAATCCACTTGCCAACGCGCGGACACGCGCCTAAACCGGGGCCATCGGAACCGATGTTATTTCAGAGCAGGGGTATGGCCAGCGAATCCTTTGAGAATTCCTACCTTTACGGCGCGAATTCCACATTTATCGAAGAACTCTATCAACGCTATTTGCAAGACGCCGCATCCGTCGATGCGAGCTGGGGCAAATTTTTCGCGCAGCTGGGCGATCCGGCGACGCCAGCAACAGCCTCGTGGGACCAAGCTCCCTCCGCCGTCATCGGCCAGCCGGACCCGGATGCGCAGGCAGCGCCTGCAGGCGATAAAAAAGGTGGCAAACCAGCCCCCGCTGCGGCAGCTCCTGCCGCCGCGCCAAACAGCGCCGCCGTACTCGAGGAAGCGCAATATGCATTGCGCGCGCAACAACTCATCCGTGCTTACCGTGTGCGCGGGCATTTGATGGCGACGCTCGATCCGCTCGGCATCGAAAAACCAAAAATGCATAGCGATCTTGATCCAAAAACCTACGGCTTTTCCGATGCTGACGTGAACCGCTCGATCTATCTCGGTGGCAATCTCGGCATGGAGCGCGGCACGCTGGGCGAAATCATCAACGTGTTGCAGGCCACCTATTCGAACACGATCGGCGTCGAGTTCATGCATATCCAAGACCCCGAACAGCGCGACTGGGTGCAAAAACGCATCGAGTCCGTGCGCGGCAAACCGTCCTTCACGTCGGATGAGAAAAAAACCATCCTGCGCACACTGCTCGAAGTCGAAGGTTTCGAGGAATTCGTACAGGTGAAATACACCGGCATGAAACGCTTCTCCATCCAAGGCGGCGACGCGATGGTGCCGGGTTTGCTGAGCATTCTCGAGACCGCATCGCGCGAAGGCGTGGAGGAAATCGTCATCGGCATGCCGCACCGGGGGCGGATGAACGTGCTCACCACCATCATGGGCAAACCCTATTCGGAGCTGCTCTCGATCTTCAACGGCAACCTCGATTTCCCGGAGAATATCGATAGTTCCGGCGACGTGAAATATCACCTCGGCGCGAGCCATGATCGCCCCATGGCGAATGGAAAATCGCTGCACCTTTCGCTGACCGCGAACCCGTCGCACCTCGAGATCGTGAACCCCGTCGTCTCCGGCAAAGTACGCGCGAAACAGGACCAATATAAAGACGAAAACCGCACGCGCGTGATGGGGCTGACGCTGCATGGCGATGCCGCATTCGCAGGCCAAGGCTCCGTCGCCGAGACGTTGGCGATGGCGGATCTGCGCGGTTACCGCACTGGCGGCACGGTGCATGTGATCGTGAATAACCAAATCGGCTTCACCACCGCGCCCGCCTATTCGCGCTTCACGCCGTACCCGTCGGACGTCGCGAAAATGATTCAGGCGCCGATTTTCCATGCGAACGGCGATGATCCGGAAGCAGTCGTGTTCTGCTGCCGCCTCGCGGTCGAGTTCCGCCAGAAATTCCAGCGCGACACGGTGGTGGACATCATCTGCTACCGCAAATACGGCCATAACGAGGGTGACGAGCCGATGTTCACCCAGCCGATCATGTATAAAACCATCGCCCAAAAACCGCTTCCCGCACATGTTTACGGCCAGCGCCTAGTCAATGAAGGCACGATGACGGAAGCCGAAATCGGCGCCGAAGTCGAAGCACTCCACGCGCATTTCAACAAGGAATACGATGCCGGGAAAGAATTCAAACCCAACAAGGCCAACTGGCTCGAGGGTAAATGGACGGGCTTCACCAAAGCCGAGCTCGGCATGGGCAAAGAGCCGGATACAGGCGTCGATGAAGGCCTGCTCAAATCCATCGGCAATGCGCTGGCAAAAGTCCCGGAGGGCTTCAACCTCAACCGTAAAATCGACCGCCAGCTGAAGGCGAAAATCGAGATGATGGAAACCGGCGAGGGCCTCGACTGGGCGATGGGCGAAGCGCTCGCTTACGGCTCGCTCGTCAATGAGGGTACGCCAGTGCGCCTGACGGGTCAGGATTCCGGCCGCGGCACCTTCTCGCACCGCCACTCCGTGCTGGTCGACCAGGAAACGGAAGAGCGCTATGTGCCGCTGAACCATGTGGCAAGCGAACAAGCACGCTATGAGGTGGTGGATTCCTTCCTCTCCGAGCTCGCGGTGCTGGGCTTTGAATATGGCTACTCCCTCGCCGAGCCATCAGCGTTGACACTGTGGGAAGGCCAGTTCGGTGACTTCGCCAACGGCGCGCAGATGGTGATCGACCAGTTTATCGCCAGCGGCGAGATCAAATGGCTGCGCATGAGCGGTCTGGTGATGCTGCTGCCACATGGCTACGAAGGGCAGGGGCCGGAGCATTCATCCGCACGCCTTGAGCGCTTCCTGCAGCTTTGCGGGGAAGACAACATGCAAGTGGTGAACTGCACCACGCCCGCAAACTTCTTCCACGCACTGCGCCGCCAAGTGCGCCGCAACTTCCGTAAACCGCTGATCGTGATGACGCCGAAATCGTTGCTGCGCCACAAGCTCGCGGTCTCGCCGTTGAAGGATTTAGTGACCGGCAGCCGCTTCAAACGCGTGATTCCGGAGATCGATGCGATCGCGAAAGACGGTGATGTAAAGCGCCTGATTTTCGTCAGCGGCAAGCTTTACTACGAGCTGCTGGAAGCCCGGCGCGAGCAAAACATCAACGACATCGCACTGGTGCGAGTGGAGCAATATTACCCCTTCCCCGCAGCGGAAATTGAAACGGCGCTCAAGAAATATTCCAACGCTGAAGTCGTCTGGGCGCAGGAAGAGCCGCAAAACATGGGCGCGTGGACGTTTATTCGTCCACGTATCAACGATGTGATCGAGGCGGCGGGTCACAGCGCCGGCCGCACCCATTACATCGGCCGCAAAGAAGCGGCGAGCCCGGCAGAAGGTTACATGAAACTACACACCAAAGCGCAAACCGCCGTGATCGCCGACGCGATGACGCTCACGGTCGCGCAAGCGAAACAAAAAAAGAAAGCATAGGAGAAGCACATGGCTGGTGAAATTATCGTTCCTTCACTGGGTGAATCGGTCACGGAAGCAACGGTCGCCAAATGGTTCAAACAACCCGGCGAAGCGGTCGCGGCAGATGAATCACTCGTCGAACTCGAAACCGACAAAGTGACGGTAGAAGTGAACGCACCCGCGGCGGGCGTGCTGAAAGAACAAACCGTGAAAACCGGCGCAACGGTGGAAGTGGGCGCATTGCTCGGTCGCATCGAAGTTGGCGCATCGGGCGGCAAAGCTGCTGCTCCCGCTGCCAAAGCGGAAGCCCCGAAAGCAGCACCTGCGGCTGCCCCGGCACCGGCAGTATCCTCGCCGAAACAAGATCAATACACGCCCGCGGAAGCGAAAGACGGTGTTGAGAAAAACGGCCCGGCGGTGACGAAAATGTTGGCGGAGAATCCGCAAGTCAACGCAGGTGCGATTGCGGGCACCGGCAAAGATGGCCGTTTGAAAAAAGGCGATGTCATTGCCGCGCTCGAAGGCGACGGTTTCGCGGCATCGCCAGCCGTTGGCCCACGTGAGGAGCGCGTGAAAATGACCAAGCTGCGCGCAACCATCGCGCGTCGACTGAAGGAATCGCAAAACACCGCCGCGATCCTCACCACTTTCAACGAAATCGACATGACCAACGTCATGGCGCTGCGCAATGAATATAAGGAAGAGTTCGAGAAGAAACACGGCATCAAGCTCGGCTTCATGGGTTTCTTCGTAAAGGCGGCGGTGAATGCGCTGAAGCAAATCCCTGCCGTGAACGCCGAAATCGCCGGTGATGAAATCGTCTACAAAAACTACTACGATATCGGCGTCGCCGTCGGCGGCCCGAACGGCCTCGTCGTGCCGGTGATCCGTGATTGCGACAAGAAATCACTCGCGCAAATCGAGAAAGACATCGCCAATTACGCCATCGCCGCCCGCAATGGCACGCTGAGCATGAAAGACATGACCGGCGGCACCTTCACCGTTAGTAACGGCGGCACCTATGGCTCGCTGATGTCGACGCCCATCATCAATCCCCCGCAATCCGCGATCCTCGGCATGCACAAAACCGAAGAGCGCCCGGTTGTGGTGAAAGGTGAAATCGTGATTCGTCCAATGATGTATGTCGCGGTTTCCTATGACCACCGCATCATCGATGGCAGCGAGTCAGTAACATTCCTCGTGAAGATCAAACAAGCCGTGGAAGATCCACGCCGCTTGCTGCTGGGGCTCTAGGCCATGATTGCTGCCAATCGCGTGACGACCAATCTGGTGCTGGATGGCTACCGCATCACCGAATCACTTGGAATTGTGCGCGGTATCATCGTGCGTTCACGTGGTATTGGTGGTAGCTTCATTGGCAACCTGATGACGATTTTTGGCGGCAATAATGCGATTTACAGCAACCTCTGTGAATCCGCCCGCCAGCATGCGTACGATGCGATGATCGAGCATGCCGCCTCGATGGGCGCGAATGCCGTGATCGGCTTTCGTTATGACGCAACCGAAATGATGCCCGGGCTGACTGAAGTTCTGGCCTATGGTACTGCTTGCAAAGTGGAGAAAATCTAATGGCTGAGAATTTTGACGTCATCATCATCGGCTCCGGCCCGGGCGGCTATGTAGCCGCCATACGCGCCGCGCAGCTCGGCCTCAAAACCGCCTGCGTCGAGAGAGACAAAACCCTCGGGGGCACCTGCTTGAATGTCGGCTGCATTCCCTCCAAGGCGTTGCTCGAGAGCTCGGAGAAGTTCGAGGATGCCTCGCACGCTTTCGCCAAACATGGCATCGATGCGCAAGTCGCCCTCAACCTACCGAACATGCTCAAGCGCAAGGCCGAGGTGGTCGAAGGCCTCACCAAAGGCATCGAGGGCCTGTTCAAGAAAAACAAAGTCACCTGGATCAAAGGTCACGGCACCATCACCGGCAAAAACGAGGTGACGGTCGGCAGCGAAAAATACGGCGCGAAAAACATCGTAATTGCAACGGGCTCGGAAGTCTCGAACCTGCCGGGGATCACGATCGACGAGAAACAAATCGTCTCCTCCACCGGCGCGCTGGCGCTCTCCGCTGTGCCCAAAAACCTCGTCGTCATCGGCGCGGGTGTAATCGGGCTGGAACTTGGCTCCGTCTGGCGGCGGCTGGGTGCGAAGGTGACAGTGATCGAGTATCTCGACCGCATCACGCCGGGCATCGACAACGAAATCGCTAAACAGTTCCAGCGCATTCTTGAAAAACAAGGTTTCGAATTCAAACTCGGCCAGAAGGTCAGCAGCGCCAAGCCCAGCAAAGGCGGCGTGGAGGTGGAATTCGCACCGGCCGCTGGTGGCGACGCGCAAAAAATCACCGCCGACATCGTGCTCATGGCCGTCGGCCGCAAGGCCTACACTGACAAGCTCGGTCTCGCTGAAATCGGCATTAAAACCGACAATCGTGGCCGCGTGGAAGTGAACGGCCATCTGCAAACGAACGTGCCGAGCATCTACGCCATCGGCGATGCGATTGCGGGCCCCATGCTCGCCCACAAGGCGGAGGATGAAGGGGTTGCGGTCGCTGAAATCATCGCGGGTCAGAAGCCGCACATCAACTACAACACTATCCCCGGCGTCATCTATACTTGGCCGGAAGTGGCGACAGTGGGCAAAACCGAGGAAGAACTCAAAGCCGCCGGCACCGCCTACAAGGTCGGCAAATTCCCGTTCCTCGCCAACTCCCGCAGCCGTGCCACGGGGCAGACGGACGGGCTGGTGAAAATCATCGCCGACGCGAAGACGGATGAGGTCTACGGCGTCCACATCATCGGCCCGCAGGCGGGGACGATCATTGCCCAGGCCGTACAGGCGATGGAATTTGGCGCCAGCAGCGAAGACATCGCCCGCACCTGCCACGCCCACCCGACCTACAACGAGGCAGTGAAAGAAGCAGCGCTAGCGGTAGATGGTCGCGCGATTCATATCTAAGATTATAATTGCAACTTCATCGTTGAAGCTCCCCGCGCAGCCTTCCATGGCGAGCCTTTAGTCAGGGGTCAGCGATGCGAAGCAAGCATAGGGGACACTCGTAGCGAAGCGGAGGGAGGCGAAGCCAACGTCCCCTTCAATCAATAACTACATAAAATAATACGGATTCACATCGACTTTGATGCGCACGCCAGAGAACTTCTGCCCCTCAAGCCAGTTGCGCAGCGTCCGCTGCAAATGAATCCCCGGCTTCGCCTTCACCAGCAACCGGTAGCGGAATTGCCCCCGCAGTTTCGACAGCGGGGCAGGGGCGGGGCCAAGAATGGTCAATCGGGCATCCACCGGCGCGCTGCGGGCCAGGGCTTGACCGGCTTTGAGCACCTTCACCGCATCCACCCCATCGAGCAGAATCGCCGCGAGCTGCCCAAACGGCGGCCAGCCGCCCGCGCGGCGCTCCTTGGCTTCGAGCGCCATCAACCGGTCGCGATCATGGGCAATGAGGGATTCCATAACGGGATGCGTCGGCAGATAGGTTTGAATGAGCACTTGGCCCACCAGTTCACCGCGCCCTGCCCGTCCACCAAGTTGATGGAGTAGTTGATAGGTTCGCTCGCCAGCGCGCAAATCGGCACCCGAGAGGCCCACATCCGCATCCACTACCACCACGAGCGTAAGGCGCGGGAAATGGTGCCCCTTCGCCACCATTTGTGTGCCGACGATGATGTCGATTTTCCCCGCCTCGATATCGGCCCATGTTTCGGCGGCGATGGATTCGTCACTACTTAAAACGGCCATATGGGGCGTGGTGCTGCCTGCGTCCTCTTTAAACATCCCCCGCACTTCCTCTGCAATTCGCTCCACGCCCGGGCCACAGGGCGCAAGTTTCTCAGCGGGGGCCGCGCAACTTGGGCAGGCGGACGGCATCGGCTCCTTATGACCGCAATGGTGGCATTCGAGCCGTTGCTTGCCGTGAACCACCAGCCATGCCGAGCAATTGGCGCATTGGAACCGGTGCCCACAACCGCGGCAAAGCAACAAAGGCGCATAGCCGCGGCGGTTCAAAAATAGCAGTACTTGTTCACCGCGTCCGAGAGTTTCCACCATTGCACGTTTAACGGTGGGGGAGAGGAAATCCCCCCGCTCCGGCGAGTCGTTGCGCATATCGATCAACCGTACTTCCGGCATGCCTGCAGCACCGAAACGTTCCGGCAAATGCAGTGCGCGGTATTTACCCTCGCGGACATTCTCAAGCGTTTCGAGTGATGGCGTCGCGCTCACTAGCAGAATTGGTACCTGCTCGAACCGCGCCCGTACCACGGCCATATCGCGCGCGTGGTAGAGCACGCCATCCTCTTGTTTATAACTTGGATCATGCTCCTCATCGACGACGATGAGCCCGAGCTTCGCAAACGGCAGAAATAGCGCCGAGCGTGCACCGACCACCACCTGCACCTCACCACGTGCAATCGCCTGCCAGGCGCGCGCCTTGGCAGCCGGCGTCATGCGCGAATGCCATTCAACCGGCTGGGTGCCAAAGGTTTTGGCGAAGCGGTCGTACCATTGATGGGTCAGCGCGATTTCCGGGAGCATGACAAGAATTTGCTTGCCCGCCGCGATGGCTTCCGCGATGGCGTGGAAATACACTTCTGTTTTGCCCGAGCCGGTAACACCGTCGAGTAGGGTGGGTTTCTGATCGTGTGTCAACTGCGCAGCAATCGTGGCCTGCACGTCGGTCAGCCTCGGTAAGTTGATGACAAACTGTTGCGCCGCCTGGGCCTTCTTCGGTGTTTTTGCGGCATGGGCCAACCCGCAAAGCGAAAGCACGGCGCCCTTTGGGGCCAGAGTGAAGTCACTCACCCAATCAAGCCAATCGCGAAATGCGCGGCTAAGCGGCGGTAGATTGGGGACGATACGTGTAATGGGTTTCAGCTTGGCCAACGGCACTTCTTTGGCTTCTGGCGCGGCTTGCCACACTGTCCCGATGAGTGGGCGTCCGGCGAGCTTGGCTTCGACCAAGACGCCCTCGGGCGTGCCTTCCGGGACTAAATAATCAAACGCTTGCCCCACCAGCGCGGGCATCAGCACCGGCGCACGCACAGCTTGCGCTTGGGACGCGTCCGCTCTATGAATTTGGGCAATTTCCTGGGCCATGAGCCTACTTAAAGCATACTAGGAGCCAAGCATGAAGTTCTTCGTTGATACTGCCGACATCGCTGAAATCAAAGACCTCGCCGCCACCGGGCTGCTTGATGGCGTCACCACCAATCCCTCGCTCATCAAAAAATCAGGCCGCGATTTCAAACAAACCATCGCCGAAATCTGCCATATCATCTACGGTCCAGTGAGTGCCGAAGTGGTCGCCACCGATTTTGACGGGATGGTGAAACAAGGCGAAGAGCTTGCCAAGATCGCCAAAAACGTCACCATCAAAGTGCCGATGACGATCGATGGCCTCAAGGCCTGCAAGCACTTCACCGGCAAGGGCATTATGGTGAACGTCACTCTGTGTTTTTCGCCTGCGCAAGCGCTGCTCGCTGCCAAGGCGGGCGCGACCTTTGTATCGCCCTTCGTCGGCCGCCTCGATGATGTGGGCAGCGACGGGATGCAACTCATCCATGACATCATGGCCATGTACAATAACTACCATGAATTCGAAACCCAGGTGCTGGTGGCAAGTATCCGTCACCCGATGCATATCGTCGAAGCGGCCAAACTCGGCGCCCATGTGGTAACCGCCCCGGCCTCCGTCCTCAAGTCGCTGGTGAACCATCCGCTAACGGATAAAGGACTCGATATCTTCGCTAAGGACTGGGCCGCCACCGGGCAGAAACTGTAATCCCACCCAGTACCAGCTACCCACGCGGAGACTAAGACAAAAGGTAAAAGACAAAGTCGAAGCCTCTAACCATACGACGACTAACATACTCTAATAACTTCGTTGGCACTTCCGCATCACACGGCCTAAAAAGGCGCATCCCGGCCGAAAACCTCATTCGGCGGGTGAGTGTTGCAGCATTTTTTGCTACATTTGCTTCATGAGCACCGCGCCCCAGCAGGATATCCTAAGCGCCGAGATGACCAAGAAAATGGTCATTGAGTTCCTACAGGGCAACCCACAATTCTTGGCTGAGCACCCCGATTTATTCGAAGTCCTCACCCCGCCCGAGCAACAACATGGCCGCGGCGTCATCGACTTCCAATATTACGCCATCGACAATCTGCGCCGCGGCATGCGTAAAATGAAGGACCGTTTCAACGGCCTCGTCACCAGCGCCCGCGAGAATCTCTCCGTCCAACAGCAGGTACAACGCGCAGTCATCTCCACCATTCGTGCCCGCAACCTCGAAGAATTGCTCGAAGTTCTCACCACCGACCTAGTGCATTGGTTTGACGTCGATGTCGTCCGCCTCGCGATGGAATCCGATATGGCCGGGATCTACGAAACCTATTACCACGAGGATAATTACTCCGGCATTTGCTTTGTGCCCAACGGTACGTCGAATGCGGTGCTGCTCGGTGAATCCGTGCGCCTCATCGCCGATACGCAGGGCGAGCCGCCCATCGGCTTTGAGATGGTATTCGCCGATTGCTCAAACCTGGTGCGCTCCTGCGCCCTCGTACGGCTCGATTTGCCGACGATCAAACGCTCCGCCATCCTCGCCTTCGGCGTACGTCACGCGGATCGCTTCCACCCCCATCAAGGCGGCGAGCTTCTTCATTTCCTCGGCGAAGTGATGACTATCGTTTTGGACCGCTGCCTAACCGAGAGTGACTTCTCGGCATAGGATCCAGGCCTTTTTCCGTTTGTATAGCCGCTTCAACAGCCGCGATAAGCGCGTCGAAACAATAAAAAAAGAGCTTACGGTCCGCTCTTAATATCTCTTGTCGGGCTTCATCGCCAGCGCGCAGACTTCCTTGCTCTCTTTCCGCCACTCTGGTGGCGTGGAGCGCTTCCATTTCTCGTGACAAATTCTCCCGCCGAGATTTTAGGCACTTAAGCGTCTTCGGTGGGGGAACGATTTCCTTTGAGTCGCCCTGGAAAGGGTTGAATTCAACCGCCACCATATGACGCACATGACGTATGCACCTTTCATCGGCTGGAGGGGCGTCGTCTTTATCAAATGCTTTGATAAAGGCCTCATAACCGGCATACATCGCCGCCATAGAGATAGGCGCTTCGTCATCTTTTGGGGCAGAAAACTTCGAACCACGACCCCTATTGGCGGCAACAAATCTGGCTGGATCTATGGCCATAAAACCTCTCAATCACTTAGGGAGTCGCATATAGAACAAATTCCGCGCCCCGCACGTGACAATTTCGTGAAATTTTGATTCGTTCAGTTATCATACGCCTATGACCGACACCCCCGTTATTTCCCCGCTCGCCCCCGAAGTTCAAACCCAGCTGCGCAACTGGATTCGGGAGCTGGCTGGCGTGCGTCGCGCCTCCAGCCATAGCATCACCGCCTATATGCATGATGTGTCGGGTTTCCTCGCCTTCCTCCATCAACAACAGGGCGAGATGCTGAACCTCAAAGGCCTCGGCACCATCGAAGAGCGCGACATGCGAGCGTGGCTTGCTTACCGCGTCACTCGTGGCTATGCAAAATCCTCCAACGCCCGCGCCCTCTCTGCAGTGCGTACGTTCTTTCGTTACCTCAACCGCCATGCGGGTATCGAAAATCTTGCGCCACTCCAAGTTGCCACCCCCAAGCTCGATAAACCCCTCCCTAAGGCTCCCAACGAAAGCCAAACCCAAGCCGCGCTCGAGGCGCTCGAATATGCCGACCGCGATGCCTGGATCACGGCACGCGATCACGCCATCGCTATGCTGCTTTATGGTTGCGGCCTGCGCATCAGCGAAGCATTGGCCCTCACCGTCGACGATATTGCCCAAGGCGGCACTATTCGCGTCCTCGGAAAAGGGAAGAAGGAGCGGCAAGTGCCAATGCTCGCCGTCATCAAAAAATCGCTCGACGATTATTTAAGCCAATCGCCCTATCATCGCCAGTGGATGGGCGGTGGTGTCGCAGGCGACAAACCCCTTTTCGTCGGTGCGCGGGGCAAAAAACTGCAACCCGCCGTCTTCCAGCGCACCCTTCAGGCGCTACGCCGCCAAATCGGCCTGCCCGAAAGCCTGACACCGCATGCCCTGCGCCATGCGTTCGCAACCCACCTTCTCTCTCGCGGTGCGGAATTACGGGATATTCAGGAATTACTGGGGCATGTATCGCTCTCGACAACCCAGCGCTATACGCATGTCGATGCGACACGTTTGTTGAAAGCATACCACGCCGCGCACCCCAGCGCTAAACAGCATTAATCATTAATTTTAAATATGCTGCAACGCATGTACATGGTGCGTTGCAGTGACGTTTCCACAGGATTTTTTCGGGGTTTTTTGCTATAAAGAAGGTGAGGATAATCCTCAGAAAGTGTAAGGTTAGAGTTATGAAAGTGATTCATGTTATTACGTTGTTTTTAGTAATTCTTGGTGGTCTGCATTTTGCGCTGACCGGCTTTGGGATCAACCTTCTTGGCACCGTGTTCGGTGGCATGAACTTGAAGATCCTCTACATCGTGATGGGCGTTTCGACGATCTACCACGTACTGCCGGTACTTAGGACGCATTTGGCGAGCATTAAGTAGCCACACAACGCCGGCGCGGCTGATTTGACCGCTGCCGAGTGAATCGAATGGCCCCGCCGGGATAAAATCCGGCGGGGTTTTTGTTTGAGTGGTTAAAGCTTGGCCGCTACGGCATCGATGAAGTCGCCAGTAACGAGATATTTCTGGCCTTTGCCGACCAGCAACGCCAGATCCTTCGTCATCTGCCCACCTTCGACGGTGGCGATGACCGCCTTTTCCAGCTTTTCACAAAATGCATGCAACGGCTCGTTACTATCGAACCGGGCGCGGTAATGCAGGCCCTGCGTCCACGCGAAGATGCTGGCAATCGGGTTGGTGCTCGTCTCTTTGCCTGCCTGATGTTCGCGGTAATGACGGGTGACCGTGCCGTGCGCCGCTTCGGTCTCGACCGTTTTACCGTCCGGCGTCAGCAAAATGCTCGTCATCAGCCCCAACGAGCCGAAACCCTGGGCCACCACATCGGATTGCACATCGCCGTCATAGTTCTTACAGGCCCAAACAAACCCACCATTGGACTTAATCGCATAAGCCACAAGATCATCGATCAACCGATGCTCATAGCTCAATCCCTGTTCGGCGAATTTCTGCTTGAATTCCGTATCGAACACGCGCTGGAAAATATGTTTAAAATCGCCATCATACTTCTTGAGAATGGTGTTTTTGGTGCTGAGATACACCGGATATTTCACCGTCAACGCATAGTTGAAGCACGCCCGCGCAAAGCCTTCGATCGAAGCATTGAGGTTATACATGGAGAGCGCCACGCCTGCGCTCGGGAATTTATATACCTCGATTTCCGTCGGTGCCGAGCCGTCATCCGGCACGAAGCTCATGCTGAGGCGGCCCGGCCGATCGATGATCATATCCGTCGCACGATATTGATCCCCAAACGCATGGCGGCCGACAATAATAGGTTGCTCCCAACCCGGCACATAG
>JBGAJE010000042.1:0-13040 GCA_044225085.1 Rickettsiales bacterium
CTTACCGCTTTGCGCACCTGATCCATGTATGCATAGCTGCCGGTTTTGTGGCCCTGCACGAGGCTGGCTTGCACAAAGGCTGTGTGCGAGGCGGTGTTGCTAGTGTACATGGCCGAGAAATCCGGCGTGACGCCGATATTGGAGGTAACCACATCCAGCTCATCCTTCGGCACGATACGGCGGATAATATCCTCCACCTTGGCAACTTCGGCGGAGGTATCCTCAACGCGGGTGCCCGTTGGCGCTTTGATGTTGATGACGAACTGGCCTGGATCGGTGCGTGGAAAATACGAAAAGCCAAGCATCGGGAAGAGGAGCAGGCTGGCAAAAAACACACCGAGCAACGCCCACAGCGTGAAACGTGGGCGGTTCAACGCCTTGGCAATCAGCCGGTCGTAATAGGCTAGCAGCGCCTCGAAATGATGGTTGAACCAGCGATTAAAGCGTTCACCCAGCGACAGTGCGTTGGGGTGGTTAGTGCCGGTCGCCGGTTCCTGGATCACATGCTGCTCATGCCCCCGCAGATATTTCGCACAAAAGAGCGGCACGACCGTCAACGCCACCACATAGGAGGCGAACAGCGCCAGCACCACCGCGAGTGCCAATGCGGAGAAGAGATATTGGCTCACGCCATAAAGGAACGTTACCGGGAAGAAGACGATGGCCGTAGTGAGCGTCGCCGCCAGCACCGGCAGTGCTACTTCGCGCCCCCCGACTTCCGCCGCCACTTCCGGTTCTTCGCCCATTTCCAGATGGCGGAAGATATTCTCCAGCACCACCACCGAATTATCGATCAGGCGCGAGAACGCCAGCGCCAACCCGCCGAGAATCATTGAATTCACCGAATTTCCGCCGATAGAAAGCGCAACAATGGTCGTCAGCACCGACAGCGGAATCGAGAAAAACACCCCCATCGTCGCCCGAAAGCTGCCGAGGAAAATCAGGATCATCAACCCGGTGAGAGCCAACCCGATAGTACCCTCATGCAGCAGGTTCTGGATCGCCTGCTTCACGAAGATCGATTGGTCAAATACCACCTTGGTCACTAACTGTTTCGGCACATCGAGCAAGTGCGAAACGGCTTCTTTTACCCCATCCACAATCGCAATCGTGTTCGAATCGCCGCCTTGTTTCAGTACCGGCAGATAGACAGAGGGCTGGCCATCGATGCGCACCACGTTGGTTTGAATCTGCGCCCCGTCCTGCGCATAGCCGACATCGCCCACCGTCACCGACGAGCTGCCAACTGTTTTAAGCGGAATCGCGTTGATCTCCTTGATCGTATCCAACTGGCTGTTGGTGAATAGACTGTAATCGAGCGGCCCGATTTTTACGTCCCCAGCGGGCAGGATCAGGTTGGACTCATTCACCGACCGCACCACATCCATCACCGAAAGCTGATTGGCTTCGAGCTTCAACGGATCGACATAGACCATGATCTGCCGATAACGCCCGCCGAAGGGTTGCGGCACCGATGCGCCGGGAACACTCGCCACCTGATTGCGCACGGTATATTGCCCCACATCACGTAGCTGGGCTTCTGTCATGCCGTTGGCTTTGAGGGTAATCAGACACACTGGTAAGCTGGACGCATCGAATTTCAGCACCACAGGCGGCAGCGTGCCGGGTGGCAACCGGCGCAAATCCGCCATGGCAAGGTTGGCGATGGACGTCACCGCCGAATCGGGATTGGTGCCGGGCTGGAAATAAATCTTGACGAGGCTCACGCCGGGTAGAGATTTCGATTCCAGGTGATCGATGCCGCTGGCAAGCGTGAAAAACCGCTCCAGCGGGTTGGTGATGGAAGATTCCACCTGCTCAGCAGGCATGCCGGAATAAAAAGTTGCCACCACCACGACGGGGATTTTGATCTGCGGGAACAAGTCAACCGGCATGCGCACCAAGCTCGATATCCCCACCACGCATGCAATCAGGCAGCACACGATGATGAAATACGGATAGCGAATGGAAAAGCGCGACATGCGTTATCCTTCATTCGCGCTGGTAAAATTCTCGACCAGTTCCCGAAGCGTTGCGATGTTGAATTCAGGCGACGAGCAGAAATGAATGATGCGCTGTTCATGCTGCAAAATTTGAAGCGCCGCTTGGGGAACACGGGCGGCAATGGAAAGCGGCACATTGACGATACCATGCTGATCCCCATGCAGCAAATCACCGCTGGTGATGGTATGACCAAACAATTCCACCGGCCCACCCACTTCAACAATATGCGCGTAAGCATGCGAAGGGCTGAGCGAGCTGGAATAGATATGCATGTTCATGGCTTCCAGCGCCTCCAAATCGCGCACCGCACCGTTGGTGACAATGCCCACACAACCGAGTGCCTTAAAAATTGCGCCATGCACTTCGCCCGCGACCGAACCCAGCCCGGTATGTTTATTCGTGTCCTGAATCACGAGGATTTTAGGGCTTGGCAATGCCGCGACCATATCCCACCAATCGTTACGATTTGGATAGGCCATGCCTTTGCTCGGCGGGCCATCCGTGCGCATTTTCATCGTCACGGCGTAGCCGATCATCGGCTTAGGCTTCGGCAGGCGGCAAATCATTTCATTATTGATATAGCCTTCGTCGCGTAGGCGAATTTTGAAGGTTTCGATGGCATTGGAAACCGTAGGTGTAGTTAGCTTAGAGAGTGCTTCAAGTTCTACTGCTGTGAGTGGTGCTTCTTGCATATCTATTCTCCCTTTTTATCCGCGATGGGTTTAGGTTCCACTTTCATGCCGATGGCAACGATGCCCCGGCTGCCGAAAATCACCTGGTCGCCTTCATTCAGGCCGCTAGTGATCTCGACCTTATCAGCAGTTTGCAACCCGATGGTCACGGGTCGTTCTTCAATTTCCTTTTTCTCGTTCACCAGCCACACATTGGGTTTGTCCCCGATGGATACGGACTGAATCGGCAAGGCCAGTACAGCACCCTTTTGCTCTAAATCGAGCTTTACCGAGGCATACATTCCGGGGGTGATACGGTGATCTTTATTGTCGAGATCAACCTCGGTCTGCATCGTGCGCGTCGCGCTATCGATTTTACCGGCAAGGCGGGCAATGCTGCTTTGAAAAGTCTGCCCGGTGGATTGCACAATCACCTCGACCGGCGTCCCCACATGGATTTGCGACACCACCGATTCCGGCACCGGAAACTCAAGGCGCAGCTTCGTGTTATCCGCGATATGGACAATAGGCATTGCCTGCGTGCTGGAATTCACCCCCGCCTGAATCATCGCGCCGGGATCGGCAAAGCGCTTCGTCACCACGCCATCGAATGGCACGGTGATAGTGGCGTAATCGAGTAGTGTTTTTGCTTTTTCCTGATTGGCCTTAGCCATTTCGTAGGCGGCATAAGCCTTGTCCACTTCCTCCTGCGCGAGCAGGCCGGGACGCCTTTTATTGACCTGATTGATGCGATCATATTCAAGCTTGGCATCATGGTAAGCAGCGCTGCTGCGCGCGAGATCATCATTCAACTCATCGATATCCAGGCGAGCAATGATTTGTCCGGCCTTCACCTGATCGCCAATATCGACCGTGATAGTCTTTAAATAACCAGCGATTTTGGCATGCAAATCCGCTTGCCTGTACGGGCTCAACTCCGCATTGAGTGTCACGCTACGCGACAAATCTTCACGTTTTACCACGGCAACCGCAACTGGCTTCGCGCTCTGCGTGGCAGCGATGGATGCGGAAGGATGGCGCAAAATAAACCATCCGCCAATTCCCGCCGCTAACACCAAAATAATGATGACGTGCCATTTACGCATGATCGCTCTCTTTTTCTTGTTTTGTGGCCAGCGGCAGTTCCACTTTGCAGGTTGTGCCTTTTCCTGCCGTGCTTTGCAGTTCGACCGTGCCGCCATGGGCAAGGACGATGGAGCGTACAATAGAAAGCCCTAGGCCCGCACCGCCAGCTTCACGCGAGTGCACTTTGTCGGCACGGTAAAAACGCTCGAACACATGCGGCAGCGCATCCTGTGGAATGCCTTCACCATTATCCTGAATCTCCAGTGTCGCTTTGTTGCCGAACGAAAAGACCTGAATGGAAACACTTCCCCCGCGCGGCGTGTATTTGATCGCATTATCGAGAAGATTAACCACGACCTGCTTCAGCCGCGTCTGGTCGCCTTCCACCGTCACGACGGTATTGGCATCAATCTCTATCGCCAGCTTCTTTTCATCGGCTAGCAGCTGCATTTGCTCAGCAGTGGAAGATACCAGTTCCGCCAAATCCAGTCGATCATGCTGCATTTTTGCTTCACCTGCATCGAGGCGGGAAATGGCAAAAAGCCCCTCCGCCATGTGCGACATATGCTCGGTTTCTTCCAGCACGCTGCCGATACGCTCGCGCACATGCTCCGCCAACCCCGGCTCAACCACAATGGATTCCAGTTCAGTGCGCATGATGGTAAGGGGCGTGCGTAATTCATGACTCGCATCGGCAGAAAAGCGGCTGGCCTGATGATAGGCCGCTTCCAGCCGTTCCAGCATTTGGTTCAGGGTCAGCGAGAGATGTTCCAATGCATCGCCGGTCGCGGCAACTGGCAAGCGGTTGCTCAAATTGCCGAAGGTGATTTTCTCCGCCGTGGCTCGAATATCCTCGACGGGCTTTAACGAGCGACGCACCAGCAAATAACCGCCCGCTGCCGCCACTAGCACCAAAAATGGCAAGCTCATCATCAATGTCACGAGCAGCTCATGCACTGCCGTATCGATCTGATCCGTGGGCGCACCCATCTCAATGATCCAGTGCTCGCCATTCACCTGCTGCGGCACACTGACAATCAACAACGCAATGCCAGAGGTTAGCGGCTCGTTGCGCACCTCGCGTGCGAGCGATGGATGTGCAGGCACTGGTATATTGCCCGGATTAAACAGTTCATCCTTAGGAGTGCCGTAAACATAGAGGGTGCTACAATCCTGTCTCAGAATGCGGATAAAGCGACTGTTGGCTTCCGGCGAATAGACCGCGCCAATTTGCCGCGTAATGGCTTGTGCTGTGGGTGGCGGTGTTGTGTGGAGGATGTTGGCGTTGATAGCATCGGCACGGCGGGTAAGCGTTTCCACCATTTCTTGCGCTAAGCGATGTTCATTGCCGATGGAAACCGGCCACTGCGATAGCCAGCACGACCAAGACAACTAGCGCACTGTACCAGAAAATGAGGCGAACATGGAGCGCGCGGAAGTTCATACAGTCACCTCATCAACGAGACTATAACCCACGCCGCGCACGGTTTTGATCAGCTTGCGCTCATGCCCCTCATCGAGTTTTGCGCGTAGTTGGCGCACATACACATCGACAATGTTAGTCAGCCCCTCAAAACTCTGATCCCACACATGCTCGATGATCATGCTGCGCGAAAGCACGCGCCCCTTATGCAGGGCTAGATATTCGAGTAATGCGTATTCTTTGGGGCTCAACTCGATACGCTTTCCGGCACGCTTCACCTGGCGAGCCAAACGATCGATTTCGAGATCAGCAATTTTTATACTACTTTCGCGCTGTTCCGGCGCACGACGCATGAGGGATTTGATGCGCACCGAGAGTTCGGCGAATGAAAAAGGCTTCGTCATATATTCATCCGCCCCGGCCTCGAAATGCTCGACCTTATCATTCACCCCATCTTTTGCGGTGAGCATGAGGATGGCCACTTGCCGGTTGCGGCTACGAATCCGTTGCAGTACCTGTGTGCCGCTCATGCTGGGCAATTGCACATCCAGCAAAATCAGGTCGTACTCATAGGTGGCGGCAAGCTGCAAGCCCTGTTTCCCATCCATGGCGATATCGACGGAATAGCCCTCAGCTTTCAATCCCCGCGATAAAATCCCGCAGAGTTTTTCTTCATCTTCAATAATTAATACGCGCATAGGTTTTTTCCTGTTGTGTGGTTTGTAGTCGGCCAAAATGAACATACCATGAGCGTAACATTAAAATTCACTCATAAACCGATAGGACTTTGACTTGAGGTAAAAATCTGATGAGCTTACAATCGATTCTTGAACGGATGCCATGCTAGCACTGCTTCGCAGCTTCATAAATTCATACTTTAACCACGCGCAGGCAATCCTACGCGTATGGGTAGAGCAGCCTGCGCTTTTTAGGAAGTTTCTGCGGGAAAGCCAGCCCGGTCAGGCGCTGCTGTGCATGGGGCTTGGCATTGCCGTAGCGGCGGTCATCTCCACGCTGCACCGGATCATTGAATTAGGGCACGAGTGGGTATTCCAACTCGAATCTGGCAGCCATTTAAGTTCTGCCAAGCATATCCCTTGGCCGCATCTGCTCATCATCCCAGCCCTCGGTGGGTTAATGGTGGGTGTGGTGGCGATGGTGTCGAAGCGCTGGCGACCGCGCGAGATTGTCGATCCTATCGAAGCGAATGCCACGTTGGGTGGCCGCATGTCGATGACGGATAATTTACGCCTGCTTAGCGAAGCGTTGATTTCGAACATTGCAGGTGCATCGGTTGGCATGGAAGCGGCCTACACCCAGATTGGCTCCGGCCTGATGTCGTGGCTGGGCCAGCGCATGCAGCTGCGTCGCGAGGATTTGCGCATTTTCGTAGCCGCCGGTGCTGCCGCTGCAATTGCCGCCGCCTTCAACGCACCGCTTGCGGGCGCATTCTATGGGTTTGAGCTGGTGCTTGGCACCTACACCATCGCCGCATTGCCGCAGGTAGCACTGGCAGCCCTGTCCGGTGCATTATTCGTGCGCATGTTCACCAACGACGAAGCGATATTCTCGCTCTCGACGCGCGTGATCGACATTCCTGATTGGAATTATCCGTTGTTTTTCCTGCTTGGCATCGTCTCGGCACTGCTCGGTATTACCACCATGAAAATGGTTACGAAATGCGAACATATTGCCACCAAATTAACCATCCCCGAATGGCTGCGTCCGGCGCTGGGGGGAATTCTTGTCGCCGTATCAGCGATGCTGTTTCCTCAAGTGTTGGGCAGCGGCCAAGGTGCCATCGATGAACATTTGAATCAGCATTGGCCGCTGATGGTGTTGGTTGGCATATTATTCGCTAAAATGGCGGCTTCCGCAGTCTCCATTGGCACCGGCTTTCGTGGAGGTTTATTCAGCTCAGCATTGTTCCTGGGATGTTTGCTCGGTCAGATTTTTGGCATTCTGGCCGGTGTGATCTTCTCGCAAACGGACGGGCAGCTGGAGAGTTTCATGCTAGTCGGAATGGGCGCGGTAGCGGCATCCATCGTTGGTGCGCCAATCACCATGGTGATGCTGGTGTTGGAATTGACCGGCAATTTCCCGGCCACCACCGGAGTGCTGCTGGGGGTTTTGGTATCCTCAGCTATTACGCGCTACGCATTCGGCTACTCTTTCTCCACCTGGCGCTTCCATTTGCGCGGCCTGCGTATCCATAGTGCGCAGGATATCGGCTGGGTTGGCGACATCACCGTGGATAAGCTCATGTTCCATGATGCGAAGACCGTCACAGCCACCACATTACTGGAGCAATTACGCCAGATCGCCCCGGCAGGCAGCGCCAAACGCCTGTTCGTTATGGATGCGGGAGATGATTACCAAGGCATGATCGATGTCCCCGCCATGCACCACCCCGATCTTGATAAATCTGTATCCATCATCACCGCGCAAGAGCTGGCGAAAGGTAAAGAGTTTTACCTGTTACCGGGCGATAACATTCAGCAGACGTTAAGGCGATTCGAGGTTTCGGAACTGGAAGAACTGCCCGTGCTGGCGTCTTTGGATGATCCCAAAGTCATCGGCTATGTTTCGGAAGCCTACGTGCTGCGTCGATATTCCCAAGAACTGGAATCCCGCAACATGGCACAATCTATCGCGGGGAGCCCAGCGAGCATGTAGTGACGACACCGCTTTGCTGGTTCCATGGCATACGAGCCATGATGATGGCGAGGCCGCAAAAGCCAGTGAGCCCAGCAAACGTCAGCCCTGCGCCGAAGAAGCCTCTGAGTAGAAGAAACAAAGGGTTCACGAAATAGGCAAGTAGGCTCCCAATTAACACCAATAGGCCGATAGTCAATTGCACCTGTCGATCCAGCGGCAGAAAGAATTTACCGGAGCTTTGAATGGGGAAGCCCGCCTCCACCCAGGCGGAAATGCCGCCTTCGAGATTATAGATTTCGAGGTTAGGATCTTCGGCAAGCAGCTTTTCGTATGCCGAACCGCCGCGCCCACCCTTACGGCAATGGATCACCAGTTTTTTACCTGCATAATTCGGAAGCGCAGATTTGTTAATGCCCGCCAAGGGCAACAGCGTTGCTCCCGCAATGCTTTCGGCTTTGTATTCGGCAGGTTCGCGCACATCGATCAACACGGCTTGGCCCGTATCCATCCATTGTTTGAGCGTGCGGGCATCGATTGTTTGTAGTGCCATAGCGGCCTCCATTTGTTTAGCGATTACTAAATAATTATCCTTATTTGCAGTAGATCAGATAGAGCGTTGAGAGCAATGCCTGAGCTTCCATGCTGCTGATTCGGTAGTAGACCATTTGCCCGCGCTTCTCGGCATCCACGAGTTCTGCTTCACGCATTTTGGCAAGGTGTTGCGAAAGGGCAGAACTCGATAAACCAACTATATCGGCTAGTTCGCCAACGGATTTCTCCCCGCCAACAAGGCTGCAAAGAATCATCAGGCGCTTGGCATTCGCCAATTGCTTAAGCATACCCTCCGCCTTGGCAGCGTTGCGCTGCATGGTGAGAAGCGGCGACTTTTTGTCATTCATGATCATGTTGACATTCTATTAGTAATTGCTAAGATAATCAAGTGTAATGTGATGTTATCTAAAAGGAGCCATTTATGGATAAGAACTACCCGGAAATTACAAAAAATATCTCAGCCAACCTCAAAGTGCTGCGCAAAGATATCGGCGATACCATGCAGGGGTTCACAGCCCTAGCACAGGCTGCCAGCAAAGACGGCGTACTTAGCAAGAAAACAAAAGAGCTGATTGCGCTGGCCATTGGTGTATCGACCCGCTGCGACGGCTGTATCGGCTTCCACACCGAGGCATTGGTCAAGCTGGGAACCAGTAAGGAAGAAATCGAAGAAACGCTTGGTATGGCAATTTATATGGGCGGCGGGCCGTCGCTGATGTATGCAGCAGATGCGATGCTTGCCTTTGAGCAGTTCAGCGCAAAAGCGGCAGGCACCGCAGTGTAAATAAGGAGCCGTTCCATGGATTTCGACCCGCCACCCTTTTCGTTTTGAAATGTCCCGCTAGTGTCCCATGACGGTATTTATTGCTCTGGGGCGTGGCGGAGGAGACGTGAGCGCGTGCGGAAGACTCTATCGAGGTTTTCTGCGCCATTCCAGCTGCGGCTACCTATAATAATAGGTATTCGGAAACCGAAATCTACAACCGCCTGTATTTTGCAATCAAGGATGCAAATCAGCGCATTCGTTTTCTTCCGTGGTTACATAATAGAAATGGCCTTCAAGATGTGCAACACTGACGCACGGGTTTGTTTTAGGAAGTGTAGCAACTGCATCGCTCTCATCATAATCTATACTGTATTCTCCGCCTGCAGAAGCCACCATTCCATAACCACCAACATGAAAAGACTTTTTCATAGGCGCGTCCTTTACATGCGGCTCACGCGCAATCTGCTCAAGATATGCTGATTTATGCACCTGCAAATAAAGCCAATGCGGAAACTGGCTTCGAGTGATTACTAAGGAAACAGCCACTCCTATGAATGGGGAAATGAACAAAGAAGCAGCTCTGCGCCACCGCTTTTTCCATAAATGCATAATGAGAATAATAATAAAAAACAAAGCAAGTATGAAGCCAACGAACAGCATGAGGAAAAAGACTGCAATATCTGCACCATTATCACCCGGAAAACATTCCGAGATGGGAAAAACCAAAAAGAAAGCTAATCCGTAAAGGCAGTAATCAAAACTAAAGCGGTCCCGCTCTTTATCAGATTCCATACTCTTTCTCTCAGTTCTCTGCTCAAGTGTACTGAGTATTCATTAGTCTTATCAGAAACTTTTTCGAAATTAGAATTTTTTTGAATCAAAGATTTTGCTATTAGTGCAAAAAACAACAATTCATTAAAGAAATTTGCAATCTCTCAGAAAACCAAAAAGTTTTTTATTTTCAACAGGCCTATACCCCAATGGGTTGCAACTTCTGTCAAAAAGCGATGGCGGAGGAGTAAGCCCCCGTCGTTAAAGTGTATGGAATATAGCTATTCCGCGCCTTTTGAAACGCAAAACAACTAAACAGTTGTTATCTTGAGAGCGACATTACTACCGCCCTAAGTCATCAGCCTTGCGGCGTGATTCTAACAACTTGATTACACCCAGCATTCTTCTATGCTCTTTTGCTTAAACTGTCGAGCATTGTTGATGGATTCCTACCCGCTCAAACACTGGCTACATTCCGTCCGTACATTTTCGTACTGGCGTTATGCATTGCTGACCACCGATTCCGTGAAAACGTTTTTCTCGGTATGGGGTGCGGTGTGGCTTTTTGTCGAAACCGCTGAGTTCTTTAGTCTGTTTACTGTCACCCTTAAGACCTATGGGTGGTTTTTTCTAGCGATTGCCGTCCTTTGGGTCATTTGGACGCGTCGACCGCTACGCCGCATTTGTTACAAACTCCCGAATCGTGATGTAAAAATAGAGATTCGAGTCGGAGACATTTTTAATGTGCCAGGCCAAATTGTCATCAGCACCAACACAACCTTCGACACCGATACTTCTGCGGGGCTGATCAATCCCGATAGCCTGCAGGGAAAATTCACCCAGCAATACTATGAGGGAAATGTAGGGCATCTAGACGGTGACTTGGATCGAGCCTTGTCAGCCGTACCTAGCCAAGCGGTGACCGGCGCCGGAAAAACAAAAAAATATGAAATCGGAACGGTCGCCGGTATCACTGTCAAAGGTCGCTTGTTTTATCTGTTGGCGATGGCTGAAATGAACGCGCACGGAAATATTCAACCGACGAGCAAACAAGTCATACGGCAGGCCTTAAATGGCCTTTGGGACTTCATTCTTACCAAAGGTGAAATGGGTGATGTCGTGATTCCAATTATTGGAACCGGCCGTGGCCGTTCAAACGCAACACGAGAAGAAACCGTTAAAATGATCGTCCAATCGTTTGCGCAGGCTATCGACAAACGGCTTTTCGCAAAGAAACTTACTATCGTTATCAACCCGCCCGATTACCGGGAATATAATTTAAATCTGTTCGAGCTGAATGATTACCTACGGGCAGTCCATCGGTACGAGCGTTCGGAATAGCAGGAGAAAACTATGGCATACCGTAATGGCACCTACGTCGCATTTCATGCAGAAGGCAATGCGGACGCAAGCCAAAGTGATATGAAATACTACCGTATGCTGCAGGCTTGGCATGAAAATGATGGCATGGAATTTAAAATGATCGACAGCCATGCCAAGACTTCACCAGTGCGGGATAGCAGTTCGCGTCAAACTTTGCGGGATCGACTGCGTGAACGGATGCGCAGCTCCCGCAATATGCTGCTAATTTGCAGTGAAAAAACACAGCTTGATACGGATTGGGTGCCGGAAGAAATTGAGTATGCTGTCGATGTTTGCGAGATCCCGATTATTGTCGCATATCCCGGATATAATTTTGTAACCAATCCTTCGGGTTTTCGTCCTTGGTGGCCTGCTGCTCTGGCTACTCGTATCGATAACGGAACCGCTAAGGTTATTCATGTTCCTTTCAAGCAGGTTCCCCTGAACGCAGCGATTGATCAGTTCCACCACGATAATTTGCCTAATGGGTCGCTGGTTCGGTACTCCGATCAGGCTTATGCTAATTGGGGTATTCCGATTGTATAATTATGAATTGCTTTGCGGGCTAGAGAAATGCCACGCGGCGGTGATCGCCACAAAAACAGTGAGCCCGCCCATCCACCCTAAAGGCAATCCTAGGAAAACCAGCCAGCCACCAATCGTGGTGGGAAACCACAGGCACATGACCACCAACCATTCGACAAATTCTTTCCGACGTGCAGGCGGCGTTCTGTCTTCGCCATATACCTTATAGCCCATCATCGCCTACCTTCGCTATTTCGCGCACCAGTGCGGTAATACTGCGCTTCACCTTAGTGGAAGGAATGCTGTCAAAATCCTGCATTAGGTGTTGCCTGTGGGGGGACACGCCCTTTGGTTCGACCAGTTTAGTCCCCTCGGCATATCCCTCATAAAAATACATCAGCGTCACATCGAGAATTGCTGCAAATTCATACAACCGGCGAGCATTGATGCTATTGAAGCCGCGTTCGTATTTTTGAATTTGTTGAAAGGTCATGCCGACGCCCTTGCCAAGTAATGCTTGGCTCATACCCATCATTTTGCGGCGAAGCCGAAGCTGCTGGCCAATATGAATATCGAGGGGATGCGAATTATTTTCTTTCATATCGATTAAACAAACAACTTCCTGTGTTGATGATTATTTTCTCATAAACGCACTATATTTCTCAATCTGAGAAATATCAAGTCCGGGAACGCGATAAGTTATTGCCTTTCATTCAGCAAATGAGGGGAATATGGCGAAAGCGCGGGTAATCAAAGCAACCAATAAATGTGGCAAGCGGGTAAAGCTCGCTCGGGTGGAAAACGATATGACGCAGCTTGATTTAGCGACTGCACTGAGTGTGGATTTTGGCATAGAGATCAGCTCCACTGGCATTTCCTATCTCGAAAAAGGCGATCGCTTCGTCAAAGACTTTGAAATCATCGCTCTGGCAGAAGTTCTTGATAAGCACCCCATGTGGTTGCTGTTCGGCGACAAGGTGCCGCAGAAGTTTAAGAGTTAAGGTCAGCAGTTATTACTGAGCATCTTGTCAAAATATAAAAGAAGGCGTATGGTCGTCGCATGAGAAAATGGATTAGCATGGTAATGATGGTAGCGATGGTCGTGTCAACGACCATGCCTGCTGCATCGCATGCATCTATGAATCATGAGCCTAGCGC
Organism: Rickettsiales bacterium; assembly: GCA_044225085.1. Classification (GTDB taxonomy): domain Bacteria; phylum Pseudomonadota; class Alphaproteobacteria; order Rickettsiales; family UBA3002; genus QFOX01. The sequence continues at coordinate 12,977 of JBGAJE010000042.1, forward strand.
CAAGGCTGCACATAGTAAGCAAGCCACCTCTGCCGAGCATGCTGACTGCGACCACCATGGCGAA
>JBGAJE010000043.1:0-11766 GCA_044225085.1 Rickettsiales bacterium
GTTCAAAAAATCGGCCATAATCCGTCAAGGGTAGCATGAAATGATTAAGCACACGTAAACAGCTGGTTTGTGGCCTATCCAACGAGATATTCAACAAAAAATCTTGTATCCAGGCGGGGAGTGGGCTACCACGCCATGTCATATCACGCTAGTTTCTCGAGGAATCAATGCCTGAAGTTATTTTCCAAGGCTCCGAAGGCCGCATCGAAGGCCGTTATCATCATAATCCGGATAAGCAATCGCCGGTGGCCGTGGTGCTGCACCCCCACCCGCTTTATGGCGGAACGATGAATAACAAAATCGTCTATCGCCTCTATTCCAGCTTCGCGCGCGCCGGGTTTTCGGTGCTGCGCTTTAACTTCCGCGGCGTGGGCCGGTCGGTTGGCAAATTCGACGATGGCATTGGCGAGATGACGGATGCTGCAACGGCGCTCGACTGGGTGCAGCAGCAAAACCCGGATGCTTCCTGCTGCTGGATCGCGGGCTTTAGCTTCGGCGCGTGGATTTCGCTGCAGTTGCTGATGCGTCGACCGGAGATTGAGGGCTTTATCTCCGTCTCCCCGCCTGCGAATTCGTATGATTTTGGCTTTCTCTCGCCCTGCCCGGCGCATGGGTTGATTACGCAAGGCGACCGCGATGACATCGTGAGCGAGCCTGCGGTATCGACCCTTGTCGATAAGCTGCGCGCGCAAAAGGGCACGAATGTTGAGTACAAACTCATCCCCGGTGCGGATCACTATTACCGCACGCAGATGGACTCGCTGACGGGTTCGGTCGATGAATTCATCGCACGGAAAATGACGGAGTTTAAGACACGTCCGCGCCTACGTACTGACCGCAAACGCCGCCAGCTACCGGCTGACGTACCACAGTAGTTATTATTGAAGGGGATCTTGATCCCCTTCGCTCCCTACGGTCGCTGACCTCTGGCCGGGCTTCGCCCGGCTCGCGCCGTAAAGCGCTACGCACTCACTACTTCCACGTTTGAGTTACCGGCAGCAGCTGCGAGGGGTGGTGCAATCCTCGTCATCATGGTGGTGGGGTTCGCTCCCGTCGTATAATTTGCCGCCTGTCACCGCCTCCCTCACCCCCGTCGTCTCCGGCAAACTGAGCGGCAATCCTTGTGCCGACCGCGCCGCGAGGTAGGCGAAGGCCTCGGCCTCAAGCATATCGCCATTCCAACCGACATGCTCCACCGCATCGACATGGCAGTGACTATAGGCCTTGATCATATGCATCAGCGCCGCGTTGTGCCGCCCACCGCCGGTGATGAGAAGCCGCTCGGGCTTTACCGGCACTACTTCGCAGGCCTTGGCGATAGCGGCGGCGGTGAAGGCAGTGAGGGTTGCGGCACCGTCTTCCGTGCTCCAGGCATGGCCGTCTGACGTGATGCGGTTGAAATGATTGCGATCCAGCGACTTTGGCGGCACGTGGGCAAAAAACGGATCATCGAGCCATTGCCACAACGTCACTTCATCCACTGTCCCCTTCGCCGCTAGGGCGCCGTTTTTGTCGTAGCGCGCGTGGGTGTGTTTGCTGACCCAATCATCGATCAGCGCATTGCCGGGGCCGCAATCGAAGGCGAGAATGCTGCCATCCGCCCCCAGCCACGTCACATTCGCGACGCCGCCGATATTCACCACCATCAGCGGCTTGGGCAGGCTGGCGGCCAGCGCGGCGTGATAGAGCGGGACCAACGGCGCGCCCTGGCCACCCGCCTTCACATCCGCCGAGCGAAAATCGGCGACGACGGGAATGCGCAAACGCTCGGCCATCAACGCCGGGTCACCGATCTGCACCGTAATCCCCTCCTTCGGCGCATGCCGAATCGTCTGCCCATGAAACCCAATGAGTTTAATATCCTGCGCCGCCACCGGGCTCGCCAGACACAGCCGATCCACCGCCTCGATATGCGTCAGTGTCAACGCCCGGGCGACCGCCTCGGTATCCCCCACACCCCGCATCAATCCCAGAATATCGGCCCTGAGCGCATCGTCATACGGCACAAACACGCTCTCATGCGTGCGCACCTGCGAGCGGCCGTCCGTGTGGATCAGCGCCGCATCCACCCCATCCGCCGAGGTGCCGCTCATCAGCCCGATGATGTAACATGGAAAGTGAATCCCGCTTGTCATGCGCCCATCATGCACGTTATGAGAAAACGAACAAGAAACTTGTCATGCCGTCGCATGACGGCATCCGGAGCAAGCCCCTCGCTCCAGACCCCGTCATTCGACGGGGTGACACCCGAAGGAACCCAATGCAAAACTTCATCGACATCATTATAGAACGCGGATTTAGCAGCCCAGAAAAAATGACCGACGAAAAGGGTCTGCGTGAACTTTGCGACCTAGAAACACGTGGGCCACAACGCGCCTATATCGGGTTCGATTGCACGGCGAAATCGCTGCATGTCGGCTCGCTGCTGCAGATCATGCTGCTGCGCTGGTGGCAAAAATGCGGCCATACGCCGATTGTTTTGCTGGGTGGTGGGACGACGAAGATTGGGGATCCGAGTGGGAAGGATGAATCGCGGCCGCCGCTGAGCGATGCGCAGATTCAGGAAAATATGGATAGCCTGAAGACGGTGTTTGCCAAGTTTATCGTTTTCGATAACGCGATGATGGTGAATAACGACGATTGGCTGAAAAGCCTCCACTACCTCGACTTCCTCCGCGACTACGGCCGCCACTTCTCCATCAACCGCATGCTGACGATGGATAGTGTAAAGCTACGGTTAGAACGCGACCAACATTTGAGCTTTCTTGAGTTCAATTACATGATTCTGCAAGCGTATGACTTTGTAGAATTGAGTAAGCGCTACGACTGTCGTTTACAGATGGGCGGCAGCGATCAGTGGGGCAATATCGTTAATGGAATCGAGCTGCATAGAAAAATCGGTATTCGCCCTAATATAGGTACAGCATTAGCGAAAAGTTTGCAGGTTCCCTTTATTTCAGAATCTGAAATTGAATATGAAAAAAATGCAAAACTCTTCGGCATCACCTCCCCCCTCCTCACCACCTCCTCCGGCGCCAAAATGGGCAAAACCGCCGCCGGCGCCGTGTGGCTGAATGCTGATCTCGTCAGCCCCTACGACTACTGGCAATATTGGCGCAACACCGAGGACGGCGACGTCATCCGCTTCCTGAAACTCTTCACCGAACTGCCGCTTGAGCAAATCGCCGAATACGAATCCTGGCTCGGTTCCGCCAAAATCAACGATGCGAAAATCATCCTCGCCACGGAAGCAACTGCCCTACTCCATGGCCGTGCGGAAGCCGACCGCGCCACCAAAACCGCCGCTGATACATTCGCGGGTTCCGGTGTTAGTGCGGATTTGCCCGAAATCCACGTCGATGCGGCTAAACTCACCGCCGGCATCCCCGTCTACGAACTGCTAGTGCAAGCTGGTTTTGCGGCGAGCAACGGCGAAGCCCGCCGCCTCATCAAAGGCAATGGTGTGAGCGTGAATGATGCGAAGGTCACGAAAGAAGACCTTAAAGTCTCGGACCACGACCTTATGACCGATGGATTCATCAAACTCAGTGCTGGGAAAAAACGGCATGTGCTGGTGAAAAACGGTTAGTTGTCACCCCGTCGGATGACGGGGTCTGGAGCAAGCCGCCGGCACCCGGATGCCGTCATACGACGGCATGACAACCGCCCGTCATCCTGAACTCGTTTCAGGATCCATCTTCTTAGAGATATTTGCGTCGCAGACGCTCCTTGATGGATGCTGAATCAGGTTCAGCATGACAGAGGCACCCAAACCCCTACTCCCCACCCAGATTATTCATCCGCCCCGCAATCAGCTGCTCCACCACCTCAGGGTTCAGTAGTGTGCTCGTATCGCCCAGCGATTCTAGCTCATTCTCCGCAATCTTGCGCAATATCCGGCGCATGATTTTGCCGGAGCGCGTTTTCGGCAAGCCCGGTGTGAGATGCACGTAATCCGGCACTGCGAGGCCGCCGATATGTTTGCGGACCCATTGCTTCAACTCGGCCTGTAGCTCCTCGGTGTGGGCGACGCCTTCGTTGAGTGTTACATAGGCATAAACGCCCTGCCCTTTGATGTCGTGCGGGTAGCCGACGACGGCGGCTTCGACAACGTCATGATGCGCGACGAGGGCGGATTCCACCTCGGCCGTGCCTAAGCGGTGGCCACTCACGTTGATGACATCATCCACCCGCCCGGTGATCCAGTAATAGCCGTCCGCATCGCGCCGGCAGCCGTCGGAGGTGAAATAATGGCCGGGGACTTGGCTGAAATAGGTTTCCTTAAACCGCTTATGGTCGCCCCAAATGCTGCGCGCCTGGCCGGGCCAGGAATCGGCGATGCAAAGCTGGCCCTCACCTTCGCCGGTGATGTGCTGGCCTTTTGTATCATACATCACGGGTTGCACACCGAAGAATGGCAGGGTGCAGGAGCCGGGTTTGAGCGGCGTCGCGCCGGGCAGTGGGGTGAGCATGTGCCCGCCGGTTTCGGTTTGCCACCAGGTGTCGATGACCGGGCAGCGCTCCTCACCCACTACGCGGTAGAACCATAACCACGCCTCGGGGTTGATGGGTTCGCCGACGCTCGCTAGCAGTTTGAGGGATTTGCGCGAGGTTTTTTTCACGAACTCGTCACCCTGTGCCATGAGGGCGCGCACCGCGGTTGGGGCGGTGTAGAATTTGGTGACTTGGTGTGCATCCACCACCTGCCAGAAGCGCGAGGCATCGGGGTAGTTCGGCACGCCTTCGAACATCAGTGTCGTCGCACCGTTGGCGAGGGGGCCATAGATGATGTAGCTGTGGCCGGTGATCCACCCCACATCGGCGGTGCACCAGTAAATGTCATTCGGCTTGAGGTCGAACACATATTTCGTCGTCGTCGCGGCCCAGACCATGTAGCCACCCGTTGTGTGCATCAGCCCCTTCGGTTTGCCGGTGGAACCGGAGGTGTAGAGGATGAAAAGTGGGTCTTCAGCATCCATCGGCTCGGGCTTGGCGTGGCTATCCTGGCCGGAGATGACATCGTCCCACCAGTGAACCGCGCCTGGCAAATGCATGGGGAGTTTGATCTGGATGCGATGCGACTGGCCGCCAGTTACCTTATTGGCACGCATGATTTTACCAGTTTCCGCGATAAAAACTGCCAATCGAAATCGCCGATCAAGACGCTTGATACGCTGGAGATTACTCAGCGTGAGCGCAATCCTGAGCAGATTATGGTGCGCCTCAGCGCCAAATCCTTCCTCCACCACCAGGTACGCAACATGGTCGGCACATTGGTGGAAGCCGCACTTGGCAAGCGCACACCAGAGAGTGTGAAGGATATTTTGGCGGCGAAGCACCGGACGGCGGCGGGTGTTATGGCACCGGCCTGTGGGCTTTATTTGATGGGCGTGGAGTATTGATACCTCTCCCATCGGGAGAGGTCTGCGAGTTCTTACGAGCAGGGTGAGGGCCTGACATCTGCTCGTCCCCGCCCTCACCCTAAATTCGAAGACGAATTTAGACCTCTCCCGATGGGAGAGGTTAAGAAGTGAAAAACCGCGCGAGCATTCGCTCGTAAATTTTTACCAGCCCTTCAAGTGTCGCCACTTCCACGCGCTCGTTGACCATGTGCGCCGTGCGGCCGGTGGCGCCGAATTCGATGACGGGACAGATGTCTTTGATGAAGCGTGCGTCGGATGTTCCGCCGGTGGTGGACAACGCTGGGCGCTGGCCGATGATGTCTTCTACCGCCCTAACAACAACATCCGCCAAACGTGCATCGCGCGTGAGGAAGGATTCGCCACTGATGCGGGGGGTGAGCTGATAGCTGCCGAATGGCGCGATGCGTGCTTCCACCCAGCGGATGATGTCCGCGCCGGTGTGTAGGTCGTTGAAGCGGACGTTGAAATAGGCGCTGGCTTTGCCGGGGATGACGTTGCTCGTCGGGTTGCCGACATCGACGGTGGTGATCTCGAGGTTCGAGGGCGGGAAGAATTCGGTGCCTGTGTCAATAGGCTCCGCCTTCAGCGCGTGGAGCATCGAAACCAAGCGCGTTACCGGGTTATCGGCGCGCTCGGGGTACGCTACGTGGCCTTGCTTGCCGATCACTTCGAGCGTGAAGCCAACGCTGCCACGGCGGCCGATTTTGGCCATTTCGCCTAGGCGCTCGGGGTTGGTGGGCTCGCCGACAATGCAGGCATCGAGCTTTTCGCCCTTCTCCACTAGCCAGCCCAGCATTTTTTTGGTGCCGTTGATGGCGATGCCTTCTTCGTCCTGCGTGATGAGGAAGGAGATAGAGCCTTGGGGTTTGGCGGTAGCAAGGAATGTTTTTACTGCCACCATGAAGGCCGCGATGGCGCCTTTCATATCTTCCGCGCCGCGGCCGATGAGTTCGCCGTCGATCACTTCGGGGGCGAAGGCGGGGGTTTTCCAGGCCGTGACATCGCCGACAGGAACAACATCCGTGTGACCGGCGAAACAAAAATTGGGGGACTTAGTGCCCAGGCGCAGGTAAAGATTTTCGACCGGCTCGGTGCCCGCTTCTTCAAACGTGACGCGGTGGGCTTTGAAGCCGAGGGGGGTTAGAAAATCCTCAATCACATCGAACACGCCCGCCGTGCGCGGCGTAATGCTCGGGCAGCGGATGAGAAATTTGGCGAGTTCGATGACGTCGGTCATGCCCGTAGCAGTTCGTTGATGCTCGTTTTGCTTCGCGTTTTTTCATCCACGCGCTTGACGATGATTGCGGCGGCGAGGTGCGGATCGGTCGGGTTTTTGCCGGGGAGTGTGCCGGGGACGACCACGGAGTAGGCAGGTACCCGGCCGTAGAAGACTTCGCCGCTGGCGCGGTCGACGATTTTGGTGCTGGCGCCGATGAAGACGCCCATGGAGATGACGGCTCCCTCTTCCACAATCACGCCCTCGGCGATTTCCGAACGCGCGCCGATGAAGCAATTGTCTTCAATGATGACCGGGTTCGCCTGCAGCGGCTCGAGCACGCCGCCGATGCCGACACCGCCGGAGATGTGGCAATTCGCACCGATTTGGGCGCAGGAGCCGATCGTCACCCATGTATCCACCATCGTGCCTTTGCCGACGTAAGCGCCGATGTTCACGAAGCTTGGCATCAGCACCACGTTGGGCGCCACAAAGCTGCCATGGCGCACGAAGCTGCCAGGCACGGCGCGGAAACCGGCGGCGCGGAAATCATCATCTTCCCAGCCGGTGAATTTGAGGGGGACTTTGTCATACCATGTCGCCGCTGCGCCACCCGTTTGGGGGCCATGGATAATTTGGTTATCGTTGAGGCGGAAGGAGAGTAGAATCGCCTGCTTCACCCATTGATGCACCACCCACTGCCCGTCGATCTTCTCGGCCACACGCAGTTTGCCCTTGTCGAGGCGCGATAATGTCGTCTCCACCGCCGCACGGATTTCGCCCGTCTCCGGGGAGCCGTCCGCGGTGATTTTATCGCGCGTTTCCCATGCCTTGGTAATGATCGATGCAATATCCATAATCCCCCCATCCGTGATGAAGCCGAGGCTTAAAGCCCAAGGGCTTGCTTGGCAAGGCAAAGATCACTATATGGCTGGGCAGATGAGGAGCTCCCGATGTTTATCCAAACCGAAACCACACCGAATCCCAATACGCTGAAATTCCTTCCCGGGCAGGATGTGCTGGGGGAGAAGACGGCGTTTTTTACGGATCGGGAGAATGCGGCCGCATCGCCACTCGCGAGCGCGTTGTTCGTGCTGCCGGATATTCGCGCGGTGTTTTTTGGCTCGGATTTTATCACCGTGACGAAGACGGAAGCCTCGAGTTGGGAAATCCTGAAACCGCAGATTTTGACGACGGTGATGGAACATTACCAAAGTGGTCTGCCGCTGATGTCAGACGCGGCTCCGAAGAAAAAAGAATCTGGTGAGAGTTATTCAGCCGATGAGCAGGAGATTGTCGATCAAATCAAAGAACTGATCGAAACCCGCGTTCGCCCTGCGGTGGCGCAGGATGGCGGGGATATTATCTTCCACAGCTTTAAAGATGGGATTGTGCATCTTGAGATGCATGGCGCTTGCTCGGGCTGCCCGAGTTCAACCGCGACGCTGAAATCCGGCATTGAGAACATGCTGAAGCATTATATTCCGGAAGTGGTGGCTGTCGAAGCCGTGGCTTAAACTTAAGCCTGAATATCCAATAGACGCTTATTCAAGTCGCGCTGGACTTCGAGGAGTTTGGCTTCGGCTTTGAAATCGTAGCGAGCGACTTGGCTGCTGACGAGTTCTTGATCCACCGACACGTTGGGGAATTCGGTCGTCGTGCCGTCACCGTTGGTAACGGTGATGGATGCGGGTTGGCGGTCCACCACTTTGGCGGAGACGGAACCATCCGAGTTCGCGGTGGCATCCACATCTTTGGGTTTATAGTTTGGCGTATTCGCATTCACGATGTTGGACGCGGATACATTCACGCGCAATTCGGTCGCTTGTAGGCCGGAGCGCGCAATGGAGGTGATATCGGTCATAACCTAGCTCTTTTGTTGAGGTCCTTTTACCTAGACCTATTATTCTACTTATACCATAGCTGGCTAATATTAACAATTGCCGAATAATAGCGAAAACTTTAGGTAATTTGCGGTATTGGGGGCTATTAATGCCGCCCGTTATTGGGCACTGGGGTGCCCGAAGTGGCTGGTTTTGCTTCATTTGTCTCATTTGGATCGCGCTCGTCGGGGCCATCGAAGACGCCGAAGATACCGCGTAAGAAGCCCGGAGTGAGGCCGGAGAGTGGATTCACCATCACGTCCGGGTCGGCATACGTGCCATGGACGGAGTAGTTAAAGGCGATCAGCCCCTCATCGCCGCCAAGCAAGGTGCCGATGATGGGAATTTTGCCGAAGACGGAATTGAGTGCGTACGCCGGAACGACGACACCTTTGAGATTGAGCTTGGTGGTGGTGGTATCCACCGTGCCTTCGGTGGTGATGCCGATAGCATTGCCATTCGCGCGGCCTTTGCTGACGGTGATGATGCCGCCGCGCGAGGCGATGTTGGCCATCATTTTTTCGAAGGAGATTCCGCTACCGGTTAGCGCATTAGTGAGGCCCGTTAGCGAACCGATGGAGAGAATGCGGCCGAGGATTTGTGAGTTTTTGAGTGTGAAATCCTGAATCAGGAGGCGCGCGTTGAGTTGGGGCGGGGTTTTGCTATCGTCATAAGGGCCGATGAGTGAGAGTTTACCGTCGATCATCCGGTCGGTGATGTTGAAGGCTTTGAGGAAATTACCGGCGTTGGCGGCAGTGAGGGTGAATTGGCGGTTATTGCCGTTGCGGGCGATGTCGGCCTTCACGGTTTGCTTGGCGTTGCCGATCCCGGCGGTGAAATGGGCGGATTCGCACCGCGCAGCACTGCAATCGAGCTTGCCAATGACTTGGGTGAAGGGGACACCATCGCCTAACAATAACTCGTCGAGATTCACATCGAGATGGATGGCGGGAAAATCTTTGAGCAAATGATTTTCGCCGGCGCTGTAGGATGGCGAGGCATCGAGCCGGTGGCCACGAATGGTAACTTTCGCCCCATCCGGCGCGGCTTGATAGGTGAGGTTGAAGTCGTTCGTGGCTTTGTCGGTTTGGCCCGCCGCACTTTTTACCGTGAGGTTGAGCGGACTACCGCTGGGTTGAGATAGTTTGATTTCTTGCACGCCGCCATCGCCGAGAGAAACGGTGCCATCGAACGCAAGTGCGTTATTGCTAGCTTTAAAGGTGCCGTTGATGGCTTTGGCGTCGTAGCTGCCAAAGAGGGCGGGTTGGGCAACATCTTTCAGCGTACTACTGATATCGTAATCAACAGCTTCGAGATGGATTTCGTCAGGCTTGGCGTTTTTATTGCCGGAGAAGGCATTGAATTTGAGAGCCATGGTGGCATCGAGATTGCCGGTAAGTTTTGCGGGATCCAGTTTCGCAGAATCATCGAAGACTAAGAGCGGCACTTGGAGAAGTTTTGCGGACTTCGCTTGCCGGCGCGCTGACGGTGACGTTTGCTTCCATCGGGTTTTTGGGGTTGGTGAGATCGGGGCACCAAAGCGTGGCTTTGCTGATAGTGATGCCGTTCAGCATCGTGCCATCACCACCATCGATTTTGACGGTTTTGCCGGTGAAGTGCACGTCACCATTCATATGTTCGACGAGGGGGAAGCCTGGGAGATATTCGAAGGTGATGTCGCGCGCATCAACATCGGCGCTGACGGATTGGTCGGACACGCGCTCGGCGGTGAAGTCTTCGGGCATGAGGTTCAGATCAATCGAGCCTTTTTGGGCGTGGCCGGATTTGAGTTTGCCGGTGACCCAGGCGCGTGAATCCGGTGCCATGAAAAGTGGCCAGTATTTGTAGAGTTTGGTGACATCGAGCACGCCGGCCTCGCCATGGGCCTTCACGGTCCATCCCTCTTCGCCGTGGTGGGCGGTGCCGGAGGCGGTGATGGTGGTATCTTCCAGTTGCACATTAGCGCTGGTGAGCGTGATGGTGTGGCTAGCAGCGTCTGACTCCGCGTTAATAGTGCTGGTGCCTAGCTTTAGCGGTTTTTCGAACCAGTCGGGCGCGATTAAGGTGGCTTGGCGGGTGCCGATATTGGCACGTACGCCGAGGAGAGTGCCGTCATCAGCGATGCGTAGGCCAATGAGACCATCCACCGCGCCGGTACCTTCGACATTATCCGGACAGAGCCCGAAAACGCAGAGCAGTTTGGCGGGCGCGTGAGCGACGGAGACATTCAACAAGTGCGTGTTACCGCGCTTGGAGGTGCGTAGCGAAGCGGTGACGTTGCCTTTTTCTTCTTCATACGTGAAAGGCATGGTGAGGGCAGCGTCATACAGCCCGCCGGCACGCGCGAGACGCAGCGATACAGAGCTGCTGACAAACTTGGTGCTGGTTGGTTCATCCATGAAGGTGAGGGTAGCGTTGTCGATGGTAAACTCGCGGAAAGGCAGCGCGCCATTGCCGGAGGGATTGCCCTCCTGGTCACCAGCGACCGTCGTGAAGAGGGCAGCGAGCGGCATGGGGGAGGCATCGTTCTCCAGTCCCAGCTGAATCGTGCCGGCAGCATTACGTATCATATAAAGCTTAGGCGAGTGGAGAATAACTTTACGCAGTAAATGGCGGTCGGGCAGGAAACTGAAGGGGTCGATGGTGACGAAAACTTCTGGCAATTGGGCAAACATGTTGCCGTCCCGCTTCGAGATCGTGATTTTCGAGATACGGAGCTTACCGAACTCGGACATGTCGCGCCAATCGATCGAGACTTCGCCGACATCGATGGTGAAGGGGCTGGTTGGGGGATTAAGGGAGCTGGCGATCCAGGGTTTCGCCCAGCCGAGCGAGCGTTCGCCGCTATGCAGCCAGAATGCCGCGGCAAGGATGAGGGTGATGGCGAGCAGCAACATCCATGTCGCACATTTCATACAAAATCTGAGATGCTTGACCAATGGTGACCTTCCAGAAAGAATGAGTGCATGACGCGCCAAACAACACCCGGAGTTCATATCATCAGCCTGCTACCCCATGCAAGTCGGGAAGCGGATGCGGCGGATTGTTTGGCGCAGCTTTCCACCCTACCCCACCTTGCGAATTTGCTGGCGGAACCGCGGCATCGCGCGTTGGTGACGGCGGTGGCGGGGAATGCGCCGTATCTCGCGCGGCTGATGCAAAAATATCCCGATCAGTTGACAGATTTTCTTACGCTCGATGCGCATAATGCGTGGGATACGCTGACGCATAGTCGTTATGCGAT
>JBGAJE010000044.1:0-9103 GCA_044225085.1 Rickettsiales bacterium
TGATAAACAGTGATATTTTTGACTTTTACTGGGTCTGCTGCCCCATATTTGAACGCGCCGCCAAATACCGCAAATTACTCGTTGACAGTGCCCTTTCCATCGCTATATTCCCCGCTCCCTCGAGGCGGGTGCCGTTTCGTGGGCTTTTTTGAATCGAACCTAGGAGTGTAGCATGGCGCGTATTGCCGGCGTTAATATTCCTTCTGCCAAGCGAGTCGTCATTGCGTTGACGTATATCCACGGCATTGGGAACGCGAAAGCGAAAGAAATCATTGAGAAAGCCGATATCGGCGAAGCGCGCCGCGTGGCGGATTTGACGGAGCTCGAAGTGAGCCGTCTGCGCGAAATCATCGATCAGGATTATTCGGTAGAAGGCGATCTACGCCGTGAGACCAGCATGAACATCAAACGTTTGATGGATCTGGGTTGCTATCGCGGTCTGCGTCATCGCAAAAAATTGCCGGTTCGCGGTCAGCGCACGCATACGAATGCGCGCACGCGTAAAGGTAAGGCGATCGCGATTGCCGGTAAGAAAATGGTAACGAAATAACGTCGTATTCAGCGTCGCTGAATTCAATGAAATGGTAGGATTTTATGGCTAAACCCCAAGCAAAAGCAGCTGCAGCCGCAGAAGGCGTGAAGAAGAAGGATCGTAAGAACGTTCCCTCGGGCGTCGCGCATGTGAATGCAAGCTTCAACAACACGATTATCACCATCACCGATCCGTTCGGCAACGCGATTGCGTGGTCGAGCTCCGGCGCGAACGGCTTCAAAGGCTCGCGGAAATCGACGCCGTATGCGGCGCAGGTTGCCGCCGAAGTTGCCGGCAAAAAAGCCATCGAGCATGGTATGCGCACGGTGGAAGTTCTGGTGAAAGGCCCGGGTGCGGGTCGTGAGTCCGCGCTGCGCGCACTCGCTGCTGTTGGTTTCAACATCACCAGCATTAAGGATATTACCCCGGTGCCGCATAACGGTTGCCGTCCGCCCAAACGCCGCCGCGTGTAAGCGAACCCACGAATTTACGAATCACACGATTAAAACCACGAGGAACCATGAGCGCGATTCTCAATAAAAACTGGAAAGACCTGATTAAGCCAAGCAAACTCGACATCAAACCGGTGACGGGTGAGGCTCGCAAAGCTACCGTTGTTGCTGAGCCGCTTGAGCGTGGCTTCGGCATTACGCTGGGCGTTGCATTGCGCCGCGTGCTGCTGAGCTCGCTGCAAGGCGCGGCGGTGACCAGCATCAAAATCGAAGGCGTACAGCATGAGTTCTCGGCGATCCCGGGCGTGCGCGAAGATGTGGTGAACATCATCCTCAACATCAAGGATCTGAAACTGAAAGCCCACTCGGCTGATCGCAAGCGCATGGTGCTGAAAAGCTCCGAAGCGGGCGAAGTTACTGCTGGCATGATCCAGACGGATTCGGATGTGGAAGTATTGAACAAAGACCTCGTGATCTGCACGCTGGATAAAGGCGCTTCGATCAACATGGAACTGACGGTAGAAGTGGGCAAGGGTTACGTTCCTGCTGCACAAAACCGTCCGAGCGATGCACCAATCGGCCTCATTCCGGTCGATGCGTTGTTCTCGCCGGTGGAGAAAGTTTCGTACAAAATTGAAAACGCTCGCGTGGGCAACCGTACGGATTATGACAAGCTGACGCTTGATGTTGAGACCGATGGTTCGATCGCGCCGGATGATGCTGTGGCACTGGCTGCGCGCATTCTGCAGGATCAATTGCAGCTGTTCATCAACTTCGAAGATGTGCTTGAAGTCAGCACCAAGTCGGCTGAGGAAGAACTGAAGTTCTCGCCGTACCTGCTCAAGAAAGTCGATGAGCTCGAGCTCAGCGTGCGTTCGGCAAACTGCCTGAAGAACGACAACATCGTTTACATTGGTGACCTGGTGCAGAAGTCGGAGAGCGAGATGCTCAAGACGCCGAACTTCGGCCGCAAGTCGCTCAACGAAATTAAAGAAGTGCTGAACAACATGGGTCTGCGCTTTGGTATGGAAGTGGTCGGTTGGCCGCCTGAGAATATCGAAGAACTGGCACGCAAATTCGAAGATCCGTACTAGGATCCGGTTAGGGAATAGGAGTTTTTATGAGACACCAAGTAGGAGGCCGCAAGCTCAACCGCACTGCATCGCACCGTAAGGCGATGTTTGCGAACATGGCGTGCGCACTCATCAAACACGAGCAGATTTTCACGACGCTGCCGAAGGCGAAAGACCTTCGCCCGATCGTTGAAAAACTGATCACCGCGGGTAAAGCGGGTGACCTCGCGGCGCGCCGCTTGCTCATCAGCCGCCTGCGCTGCGAAAAATCGGCCGAGAAAGTGATTAGCACTTTGTCTACGCGCTACAAAGAACGTCCGGGTGGGTACATCCGCGTTCTCAAAGCCGGCTTCCGTTATGGCGACGCGACCCCGATGGCCATCATCGAGTTCGTCGACCGCGACGAAAGCGCACGTGGTCAGGATTCAGGCCCGGTAGAAGTGACCGGCGAAGAAGCCGCTGCGTAAGCGAAGTTTCAACGAGATAGAAAAGGCCACCTTCCGGTGGCCTTTTTTGTTTTGTGCCCTATATTCTCCCCATGCCCCCCAAGAAAAAACCAACCTCTCAAGATGCCTCCCTATTCCAGACGACACGCAGTGTCCCGCTGGCGGAGCAACTGCGTCCGCAGCATCTGAGCGAGGTGATCGGGCAGGAGCATCTCACCGGGCCGGATGGGGTACTGCGGCGGATGGTGGAGGCGAAGCATTTGCAATCCGTCATTCTCTGGGGCCCACCGGGCTGCGGCAAAACCACCATCGCGCGGTTGCTGGCGGATGAGGCGGGGTATGTGCTGGAGCAAGTCTCGGCGGTGGCGTCTGGCGTGAATGATCTCAAGCGTCATTTCGAGGTGGCGCGCGAGCGGGCGATGGTCGGCCAGCGCACGGTGCTGTTTATCGACGAGGTGCACCGCTTCAACCGCGCGCAGCAGGATGTGCTGCTGCCGGTGGTCGAGGATGGCACGATTACGCTGATCGGCGCGACGACGGAGAATCCATCATTTGAGTTGAACTCCGCGTTGCTGTCGCGCTCGCGCGTGCTGGTGCTGAACCGGCTGACACCGGAGGCGCTGGAGAAATTGATCGGCCGCGCTGAAGAACTCGTGGGTAAAACATTGCCGCTCACACCGCCCGCACGCGAAGCATTGCTTGCGATGGCGGATGGGGATGGGCGCTATTTGCTTAGCATGGCGGAGGCGATTGCGGATACGATACCAACGCCCCCACGCACCAATAAAGGCGCAGGCGGAAAGCCTTCTCCCCTTGGGGGAGAAGGTTTGGATGAGGGGGCTAACCCCCGCGTTTCGCCAGTGGAGGGCACCCTCACCCAACCCTCTCCCCCGAGGGGAGAGGGCTCGCAAGCGGTACCGCCTGAGCAAAAACTTCTCACGCCCGAATCCCTCGGCAAATTGCTGCAGCAGCGCCCGCCGGTTTACGACAAGGCACAGGAGTCGCATTACAACCTCATCTCGGCGCTGCATAAGTCGTTGCGCGGGAGCGATGTGCAGGCGGCGCTTTATTGGTTCGCGCGGATGCTCGATGGCGGGGAGGACCCGCTTTACCTCGCGCGGCGACTGATCCGGTTTGCCTCGGAGGATATCGGCATGGCGGACCCGCAGGCGCTGGTGCAGGCGATTGCTGCACGGCAGGCTTATGAAATGCTTGGGAGCCCGGAGGGGGAGTTGATGATCGCGCAGTCAGTGATTTATCTCGCGACGGCGCCGAAATCGAACGCGCAATATGTGGCGTTCGGTGCAGCAAAACGTGCAGCAAAAACCCACGGCTCGCTGATGCCGCCCAAACATATCCTCAACGCGCCGACGAAGCTGATGAGCGAGCTCGGCTACGGTAAGGATTATGATTACGACCATAACGCTGAGGATGGTTTCTCCGGCCAAAACTATTTCCCAGACGATATGGCGCGGGAGGAATATTACACGCCGGTGGAACGGGGGTTTGAGCGGGAGATTGCGAAGCGGTTGGATTACTGGGAAAAATTGCGATCAAAGCGGCAATCAAACCAATAAATCGTCATATAACCTTCATATTACCGGTGCTGTTTTTTGCTATGATAAGCCAAGGCAAAATTTAACAGTGGAGAATGGTTATGGCAGAAGGTTGGACCCCTAAAGATGGCAAGTACATGGCACTGGATGTGGCAGAAACCGCAAATCGTGCTGCTGCCTTAAAAGGCCGTCAGTGGACGCCTGAACAAAGCCCTTATTTGCAAGCTGATGTAGAAGAAACTGCGAGACGCGTTGCAGAGATGCAAGGTGGTGGGCGAAAACCCGCTGCTGGGTTTCAGAAACCTCCCATTGCAAGACGTGATCCTCTTCGACCAGATGGTGCTGGCCACGGCATAGAATAACTCAAACGTTTAAAGTGAGTAAGGCCTAGCTTACTGCGCTACGCATGATCGCTAGCCCCGCAAACACCGCCACCAGCGACAGCAGCACCGAGCCCAGCACATAACCGCCTGCCTGCAGCATTTGGCCGCGTTGCCAGAGCAGTGCTGCATCGATCGAAAATGCCGAGAAGGTGGTGAAGCCGCCGAGGATGCCGGTGGTCAGCAGCAGGCGCAAATGCTGCGAGCTATCCTCGCCGCGGAAGGTGAACCAGCTTGTCAGCAGGCCCATGATGAAGCAGCCGAGGATGTTGATGAGCATGGTGTTGAGGGGGAAATCGGTGTTCCAGTGCAGCGCCAGGCGGTTGATGCCGTGGCGCATCGCCGCGCCGAAGCCGCCGCCGAGGAACACGATAAGATAGCCAGGAAGAACGGGGGACATACGCTACTCCATTGTTATGGTCGTAGGAGTCATCAGCCGAAATGGCGGTTGTCGGGGGAACCCCATCCCCATCGGGCCCAATATAGCGGGGTTTGATAGGTTGCGCAATGGCGGCAGCTAGGGCATAAGGGGCCGCATGGAACGTAAGACTTACATTGTTGAGGATATCGACGGCAACACGCGGCTGGACCGTTGGTGTCAGCGCATTCTCGGCGGCGCGCCGAATTCGGTGTATCAGAAGGCGTTGCGCACAGGGCGGATTCGGCTGAACGGCAAGAAGGCCGAGGGCTCGGTGCGCGTGTTCGCGGGGAATGAGATCGAGGTGCGGGGCGATATTATCGACACTTCGAAGGAGCAAGCGCCGCGCGAGAAGCAAGCGATGAAGCTGACGTTGGAGCTTGCACAAGAAGCACAGAGCTGGGTGCTGCATAAGGACAAGGATATTCTCGTCATCAACAAACCCGCGGGCCTCGCGGTGCAGGGCGGGAGTAAGGTGAGCAAGCACCTCGATGGGTTGCTGCCGGCGTTGCAGTTTGATGGGAAACAGATTCCCAAGCTCGTTCACCGGTTGGATAAAGATACCAGCGGGGTGATGCTGCTCGCGCGGCATTCGGCGGCGGCGGCGGAGTTGCAGCGCGGGTTTGCGAATAAGAAGATTCGCAAGACGTATCTCGCGCTCGTGGTTGGTGTGCCGAATCCGTATACGGGTGAGATTGAATCGAACCTCGATAAAATTGCGCGCGGTGAGGACTCCCGCGAAATGGTGCGCAGCGTGGATGAGGACGGCAAGCGTGCGGTGACGCGTTATCGCACGTTGGAACATCTCGCAAAGAAAATGGCGCTGGTTGAGCTTGAGCCCATCACCGGCCGCACGCACCAATTGCGCGTGCATATGGCGGAAATGGGCTGCCCAATGGTGGGTGATGGTAAATATGGCGGTGGTGCCGCGCATGTGAAAGGCGGCGTGGAGCTTTCCGGCAAGCTGCATTTGCAAGCCTGGCGTATTGAGTTGCCGCCCATGTTCGGCAAGCCTGCCCGCAGTTACGAAGCCCCACTCGCGCCGCATATTGCGCAGAGCCTTCATGTGCTCGGTCTTAGCATTGAGGGCGCATGAGTTGGGTTAGCGCGGTGCTAGCGGTAACCGCCTTGCTGTTTGCTATTGCACTTGAGATTGCTGCGCCTCACCCCATGCTGCTGATCTGGGTTATCAGCGTGCCTGCTTATATTGCCGACACTATGTTTCATGAAGTGGGCCATGCGATTTTTGCCTGGTCTTTTGGCCAGCCGGCAATTCCATCTATCCTTACCCTTTATGGCAGCGATCAGGCGAGCGGTCTTACATTGCAGTTCGGCCATTCCTGGATCATACAATTGCTCGCTTGGTGTGTCATGGCCTGGGGGTGTTACTGGCTGTGGCGTAAGGATATGCGCCTATGGGCTGGTATGGCAGGGCTATTCAGCTTATTCATGGTAGTCGCAGCATTTTGGCCGCACAATAAGGTGATTGTCGCCTATATGGGCCATGGTAGTTCCATTGCGATGGGTGGTTTTTTTCTCTATCGCGGGTTGCTTAATCTTAAAGCACGCCATCTGATAGGGCGCTGGTTAAATTTGTTTTTTGGCCTCTATTTTTTAGTCCATAATGGGGCCTTCGCTTGGCGAATTGGGTTCGATGCCATGTCGCGTAGCGATTATGTCGGACGATCGCCTTTTGGCGGCCATCATGATTTCCAGACGATGGTGGATCTTTGGGGGCGTTTAAGTGTTGTGGGTATTGCCCAAGCAACGGTAGTGTATGTGCTGTTGGTGTTGCTTATGACGGTGGTGCTCGCATGGTATCGTCGCAACGATTATGAGTATGGTTTAGATGGTTGAAATGAGCAAAGCGAAGGCGGAGCCCAGGGCATTGCCGAGACGGTTTTATGCTGCAGTGTCGCTGCAGCAAAACGCGGATGGTTTTGCGGTGTTGCTCGATGGTAAGGAGCTGAAAACGCAAGGGCGTAAGGCGATGCGGTTGGCATCGCAAAACCTTGCTGAGGCGGTAGTGGCCGAGTGGGAAGCGCAGCGGGATGTTATCAACCCCGATAGGATGCCACTGACGCGGTTGGTGAATCTCGCGATTGATCGGATGGCGCTGGATCGGCTTGCGGTGCTGGAGCAAATCGCGGCTTATGGCGAGACGGATTTGATTTGTTACCGCGCGCCAGATGCGGTGCTGCGCCCGCGGCAGGATGCGGCGTTTGACCCGCTGCTGGCGTGGATTAAACATGCGTACAACATCACGCTGCTGACGACGGATGGGGTGATGCCCGTCGTGCAATCGACCGTGACGCTGGAGCAATTTCGTGCGTTGTTTGCTGCGGCGAGCGATGCGGAGTTGGCGGCGCTGGCGATGCTGGTGCCGCTGCTGGGTTCGGCGGTGATGACGCTCGCGCTTTGGAAACATGCCATGACGGTGGATGATGCACTCAAAGCGGCGCGCCTCGACGAGGATTTCCAGGCTGAGAAATGGGGCGCTGACCCTGAACAGACTGCGGCATGGGAACACAAGTGCCGTGACATCCGTGCAGCTGCTTTTTTCTTGACATGTAAGTAGCTAAAAAATCATCATAAATAGATGCGTTAAGGCCTTGTCCCCACGTGGTAAAAATGCTGCTTTGCGTGGGGGTTTTATCTATGCTACATCCGCGCTTTCGCTGGGGGCTTCGTTGCCCCGGGCGGCCTGTTCAACAACCCCAGAGGCTCCATGAACGCAGTCGCGATTGTGAAGGAACTTGAACTTAAGCGCGAAGCCGCGCGGTTCGGTGGCGGTCAGTCCCGCATCAATGTGCAACATGAAAAAGGTAAGCTGACGGCGCGTGAGCGGTTGGAAGTGCTGCTCGATCCGGATTCGTTCGAGGAATACGACATGTTCGTCGAGCATCGCTGCACTAACTTCGGCATGGAAAAAAATAAAGTCCCCGGCGATGGCGTGGTGACGGGGCAGGGGACGATCAACGGCCGTCTCGTGTTCGTTTACAGCCAGGATTTCACCGTCATGGGTGGCTCGCTTTCGGAAACGAACGCGAGGAAGATTTGCAAGGTGCAGGATATGGCGATGCGCATGGGCGCGCCCATCATCGGCCTCAACGATTCCGGCGGCGCAAGGATTCAGGAGGGCGTGGATTCGCTCGCCGGTTTCGCCGAAATTTTCCAGCGCAATGTGCTGGCGAGCGGCGTGATTCCGCAAATCTCGGTCATCATGGGGCCGTGCGCGGGTGGTGCGGTATATTCGCCGGCGCTGACGGATTTCACCATCATGGTGCGCGGCTCGAGCTACATGTTCGTGACGGGGCCGGAGGTGGTGAAGACGGTGACGCATGAGGAAGTTTCGCAGGAGGATCTCGGCGGGGCGGATGTGCATGGGCGTTACACCGGTGTCGCCGATATGGTCTATGACAACGACATCGAGGCGCTGCTGCAAGTGCGCCGCCTGGTGAATTTCCTGCCGCTATCCAACCGCGAAAAGCCGCCCGTGCGGCCGACGGAAGACCCGGCGGACCGTGTCGAGATGGGCCTCAACACCGCGATTCCGGATAATGCGAACAAGCCGTATGACATGTTCGACATTCTGCGCCGGGTGGTGGATGAGGAGGATTTCTTCGAAATCGCGCCGGATTATGCGAAAAATATTATCGTCGGCTTCGCGCGGATGGAGGGTCACACGGTGGGCTACGTCGCCAACCAGCCGATGGAACTGGCCGGCTGCCTCGACATCGACGCCGCCCGCAAAGCTGCGCGCTTCGTGCGGTTCTGCGATGCGTTTAATATTCCGCTCGTGACGCTGGTCGATGTTCCGGGCTTCCTGCCCGGCACGAGCCAGGAGCATAACGGCATCATCCGCCACGGTGCGAAGCTGCTTTATGCCTATGCGGAGGCGACGGTGCCGAAAATCACCATCATCACCCGCAAAGCCTATGGCGGCGCCTATATCGTGATGGGCAGCAAACACCTGCGCAACGACCTCAACTACGCCTGGCCCAGCGCCGAAATCGCGGTGATGGGGCCGGAGGGCGCGGTGGAGATCATCTTCAAAGGCAAGCTGAAGGGGCAGGAGGAAGTGGATGCGGCGGTGGAAAGCTACCGCGACAATTTCGCGTCACCCTTTGCGGCGGCGGGCCGTGGCTATCTCGATGATGTCATCCGCCCACAAAACACCCGCTGGCGCGTGTGTCGGGCACTGGCGACGCTGCGCAATAAGCAGCTGGAGAACCCGAGCAAGAAG
>JBGAJE010000044.1:9126-12235 GCA_044225085.1 Rickettsiales bacterium
GTTGTAGTGCATCGATATGGTTCCGAAATGAAATGGTTCGGTACTAAAGATAATCGATTAACAGGCCGGGCGCGATCGTTGCGCTATCAAAGTACGGATGTCGAACGCAAGCTTTGGTATCGTTTGCGTAACCGGCAAATTGCGGGGTTCAAATTCCGTCGCCAACATCCCATTGCTGGTTATGTGCTCGACTTTGCTTGCGAGGAATTACGCCTAGGCATTGAGCTGGATGGCGGGCAGCATAATACGCCAGAGGCGATAGAAAAAGATGCGCTACGTACTGCCCGCTTGCAGCGCGAAGGTTGGCGGATACTGCGATTTTGGAATCATGATATCATGGAAAATATGGATGGTGTGCTGCAGGTGATTATGGAAGCGTTGGAGGAAAGGTCTGACGCTCGGCCCCTCACCCAAAATTTGCGATGCAAATTTTGACCTCTCCCCAAGGAGAGGTAATTCAGCGGCACCTCTCAGTTCAAATTCAAACGTCGATGCGTGCGTACCTCTCCTTTGGGGAGAGGTCAAAATCGCTCTTAGCGATTTTGGGTGAGGGGGCAGTATTGCTGCAAGCACTAGGCTCAAAGTGCTGCGATGCAACAGCTGCTGTTATAACGCACGTTGACCGCATCATCCGCAGGGTTTAGCTGGAAAACAAAGGTGAGCGGTAGAAAGTGGTGCAAACCCTCATTTTAGGAGACCCGACATGACATGGCTCGACGCAGCGGCGATGGAGAAAGACTGGAAAACAAACCCGCGCTGGAAGGGCGTCACCCGGCCATACTCAGGCGCGGATGTCATCAAACTGCGTGGTTCGCTGCCGATTGAGTATTCGATTGCGGCGCATACGGCGCAGAAATTGTGGGATTATTTCGCAACTGAGAAATACGTGAACGCCCTCGGCGCGCTCACCGGCAACCAGGCGATGCAGCAGGTGCGTGCGGGTCTCAAGGCGATTTACCTCTCCGGCTGGCAGGTGGCGGCGGATGCGAACCTGGCGGGGATGATGTATCCCGACCAGTCGCTCTACCCAGCGGATTCGGTGCCGGCGGTGGTGCGGCGGATTAACGCAACGCTCAAGCGCGCGGATGAGATTGAGGTGAGCGAAAGCGGCAAAGCGGCGCGCGATTGGTTCCAGCCCATCGTGGCGGATGCGGAAGCGGGCTTCGGTGGCAACCTGAACGCCTTCGAGCTGATGAAGATGATGATCGATGCGGGTGCGGCGGGCGTGCATTGGGAGGACCAGCTTTCCAGCGCCAAGAAATGCGGCCATATGGGCGGCAAGGTGCTGGTGCCGATTCGTGAGCATATCGAGAAACTGGTTGCGGCGCGCCTCGCGGCCGATACATGCGGCGTGCCGAGCATCATCATCGCGCGGACGGATGCGAATGGGTCGTATTTGCTGACCAGCGATGTGGATGAGCGCGATGCGAAATTCGTCAAGCCGGGGCGCACGGTGGAGGGCTTCTTCAACTACGATGGCGGCATCGACGCGGCGATTAACCGTGGCATTGCGTTTGCGCCGTATGCGGATCTCGTTTGGTGCGAAACCTCGACACCGGATTTGGCGGAAGCGAAGAAATTCGCGGAAGCGATGCATAAGGTGCATCCGGGCAAATACCTGGCCTATAACTGCTCCCCAAGCTTCAACTGGAAGAAACATCTCGATGACGCAACGATCGCGAAATTCCAGACCGAACTCGGCGCGATGGGCTACAAATTCCAGTTCATTACGCTGGCGGGTTTCCACGCCCTCAACCACGGCATGTTCGACCTCGCGGTGAAGTACAAAGAGGCCGGCATGGCGGGCTATGTCACGTTGCAGGAGAAGGAATTCGCCGATGCGAGCAAAGGCTTCACCGCCGTGAAACACCAGCGCGAAGTGGGCGTGGGCTATTTCGACGCGGTGGCGGAGGCGATCTCAGGCGGCCAAGCCAGCACCACGGCGTTTAAGGGCTCGACGGAGCAGGAGCAGTTCCACTAGCCATTAGAGGTGTGGCTGTTGTGTGTCTTAGGCACCTCTCCGAGGAGAGGGCCTGACTCGGTTACGGTATCCGCATAGCTTGCGTTTGTGGCCCACCCACGCATGCAACTGGTGTCGCAGCTCCAGGCGTTACGCTGATGCCGTCGAAGTTCCTGCCCGCACAGTATTTCCGGATCTCGGCAAGCACAGCGTTACTTAAGGAGAGGCGTTCTCCTGGCTTGCCAATCGTGACTTGGCCTAGCGCCGTGAGGGTCCCATAATCTTGTTTTCCATCTACCGCTATATCTCCTCCGCTGGTAACATCACTATAGCCGGTTCCTTTTACTGAAACGCTTTTGCTGGCGATCACTTTACCCTCGGAACTGTTAACAGTAGCGCTACCGTTCACTTGCACCGTCGCGGCATGGTGAATGCTACCAGTTGCTGTAAAGTTCCCGTTTACCAATGCCGAAACTGGCGATCTGCGTGTTACGGTTCCATCGTAAGGATAGATGTCATTCTCTGTGAGGAAGGGAGTGCATCCAAGATTACTCATGGTAAGGTTGCCATTGGCGATGATGGTGCGTACACCGCTAGGCAATACCCCATGACCCGGCGTAGGTATGTCGTAGTTGGGGAGTTGGTCTGCGGTATAAGGTTGAGAGAGGTTACCTCGTTTGAGGACCTCGCCTTTGTCGTTGAGGAATACGACCTCGTTAGGCTTGACATCGTATTTGGCAACCGCAGCGGAGATTTCTGAATTAGAGTTATTAATCAGCTGATTGAGGCTTGGCGTAGTCATTGCTTGCTCCTGTGGAGGGTATGGTTATTGTGGTTCATGAGAAATTCTGTTCGCCTAATCTATCAGCCAAGTATTACGGTTATGTGACGAGTTCGGGACAGTTTTGTGACAATGGTAGATGTTGGCGAAAGATGCCTGCGGCGGCCAAGCCAGCACCACAGCCTTTAAGGGCTCAACGGAGCCCTAGCCGACTTGCGATTCACGCAGGTTGCCCCTACAACGGTACCTATGGCACTTTCGCGGGAAACAAATCTGGCGCTCAATTGGGTTTTGAATGAGCTGCTGCCGCCGATCATCCGCGACCAGCGGTGGTTCGGGTGGATGATCACGCGGCTGCTCTACCGCGA
>JBGAJE010000045.1:0-13802 GCA_044225085.1 Rickettsiales bacterium
AATGTAAGGATGATTAACGTTGATGCACCGTTATTTACAGTTTGTGATGGTGGTGATGCTGGTGGGCGCCCTGCCCCATTTCGCTTTTGCCGTCGATACTGCGGATTGCGCAAGCGTGCTTGGGGTGAGCAAAAATAAAAGTTTTCAATCCGACCCGAAAGACGTGCAGCAATGCATTATGCGCGGCTATGACCCACCAGCCAATTGGCGACCGAATAATGGTAAAAGCCCAGGCGTGAATGTGAGCGGTGCGCGTGGGTTTTCGTATGGTAGTGTTGCGGCGCCGGAAAATTCGCCGGGGAAAGTTGGTGCGGGATCAAGTGTCAGTTCTGATTTCATGAGTTTTATTAACAAATTTTTTGGATCGAGCACAAACTCGGGTAAGACATCCGACGGTAAAAATATCTGTGCCGTGAGCTCGGATGCTACGGGGCTCTATGGCGCCGTTGTTGGCTTGGCGCCGGGCGATACACCCTTTTCATGCGGAAGTGCTGTTTCGTTGACGAGCTACGAATCGTCGCTGACTGCCAATGCTAACTCGCTCGCGCTTGCGTCAAATGGGGAATATAAAATTTGGGTCTATCAGCAAAGCGGTAGCGCGTTTCATGCTTCCATGCCCAATCCCGTCATTTTACCTCAGCATCTTTACCACAAAGAAATGGATTGCACTGGTAGCGGCGGCGGTGGGGGCGGCGGCGACGGTGGTGGTGGCGGTGGGGATGCTAGCTGTGTCTACAAGTGTATACCGGTAGATATCAACCCACCCGTTTCGCAAGTGATTACCTATAATAATTCGACGGCGGATGAGTTCATGGTGCATCTCATTTCCACCAAAAAAGGTATGGCCAATATCAGTGCGCTTGCGCCAGATCCTAGCACGCCGGAAAAATACCTGCGCATTCCGCTTGATCCTGCCACTCGACAACCCAAAGTGCCGACGGAAGCAGAATGTCCGTTGGTGGAGGATTATTACCGCGAAGTCGATAGTGTGAAGGCTGATTTTGTCATGTATCCCGCGGTGAGCATTGCTTGCCCGATTAGTTCGACGGCACCTTGCACGGGCGCGGCAAGCACCGTGAGCCCCAATGCTAGCTGCGACACGCTTGCCATTTACCCCAAAGGATCGCCAAGTGGCGTGGTGTGTGACGGGAAAATCCAGTATATGGTGCTTGATCGTTCGACGCTTCTCTATCCGCCGGGTGGTGTGGCGAGCTTCGATACGATCGATGGCTTCCCATACATGCTGGCGCGATCGTCGACCGATAGTGTGCTCTACGCACAATCGAAGGCGCTTCTACAGCTTTTCCCTACGGCGCCACCCATGACGCTTAATGAGGGTGGTATGATTGCGATGACGGATGGCTCGAAGCTGATTATGCAAGCGCCGGTGACCGTCTATGCTGCTTCCAATCGCGTGATGCTGACGGGCGGCGGGGCGCTTATTAATCGAGCAGGATCGCTCGTGCTGCTCATCCCTGCGAATACGATGTACTCACTCCCCGGCCCTATCATCCCACTGCGGATGCAGCTTGGACGAAGTGTGACGTTACCTGCGGGTTATTTACTGATGACGCAGCCGACGCCGACGGCACGGCTTCCTATCGACCCACCCCCGCGATAAGCGGGTATTCTTCGGCCGCCTTTAACCCCGCAAGATCGCCAACATTCAGGCACGTGCCCTCGAGCACGATGGCGCGGATATTGCGGAACCAACCCTGGCTATCCTCACGCTGTTTCCAAAGCTGGGAGAGGGAGAATGCTCCCTCCGGGTGATTTTCGAAAACACGGGGGTGAATGATCTCGACGCCAGTGAATAGGTAGGGCGCATCTTCACCCGCTTTGGGGCGGCGGAGGCGACCGTTCTCATCCATGATAAAATCCCCCTGCCCCGTCCAGCCGAAGGCTTTTTCTTTGGGGACGATGAGCATGAGGAAATCGAGCGCGTCATCCCACGCAGCTTCGAGTTCGGCGATGGGATGGGTCGTTTTATTGGGAAAAATCGCATCGCTATTCATGGTGAGAAAGGGTTCATCGCCAAGGAGGGGGAGCGCTTTGGCAACGCCGCCGCCGGTTTCGAGCGGTGGCTCGGGCTCGCGCGAGATGGTGATATGCGGGTTGAGGCGCGTGGCGAGGTGGTCTTCGAGTTGAGCGGCGCGATAGGAGCTGTTGATGATGACATTTTCAATGCCTGCTTCTTGCAGCCAGTCGAGGCACCAATCGATCAGTGGTTTGCCGGCCACCGGCACGAGTGGTTTGGGCATGGTGTTTGTCAGCGGCCGCATACGAGTGCCTAGGCCAGCGGCGAGAATCATCGCGCGGGTGATTTTCATGAAATAATGCCTCCGATGGATATGTCTGCTTTGAATGCGCCCCGCCAGGATGGGGGAACGTGATGATCAACAAATGCGTGGATGGGGGCCAGTGCGGGATGGCTAATATCGTGCAAGAAATGTCCCCACACGCGTGACAGGTAATCGAGGTAGTGGGTTTTGCCATCGCGAATGCAGAGGCGGCAGAAGATACCAATGATTTTGGCGTTACGCTGCGCGGCTAAAATGGCATAGCGAGTCGCAAAATTCTGTGCATTCTCGCCAGTATGGGTGATGAAATGCGTGACGCAATCAGCAGCGGTTTGTGGACTTACATCGCGGCGAGCGTCCTCCAGCAACGAGGCGAGATCGTAGGCGGGGTCACCCCAGAGGGCATCCTGGTAATCGATCATCCCGACGGCGTGGTGGCCGCTGCGATCATCGAGCCAGAAAAGATTATCGGCATGGTAGTCTCGGTGGACTAGGCAAGATTGCTCAAGCTTGGCACTGTCGAGAATGGTGCGCCAAAGGTCGAGATATTCGGTGCGCAAGGCTCGAGCTTTTTCGATACCCACGACTTGCGGAAGGAACCACTCCGCGAACAGCGCAGCTTCGCGGAGGTAAACGGCGATATCGTAGGGTTTGAGCGATTTGGAGAGCGTGGCCTTTTCGCTCGTGCTGGCGCGGTGGATGGTGATTAATGCATCAGTGGCAGCGAGGTAGAGCTCATGCTCGCGCATGGGATTGGCTTTGAGCAAGCGGGTGAAGGATTGGTCGCCAAGATCTTCAAGCAGTAGCAAGCCCTGCTCCTCATCCGCGGCGAGAATATTGGGTACTGTGAGACCAAGCGAAGCGAGATGGCCGGTGACAGCGATGAAGGGACGCACATCTTCCCATGGCGGTGGGGCATCCATTAATACAGCGATGATATTATTGTGCGTTACCCGTTCATAGCGGCGGAAAGAGGCGTCCCCCGCGAGCATGCTGCGTTTAGCGCCGATCCAACCAATGCGGGTGAGGAATTCATCCATCGTGTCGCCGCGCTCGGGGCGAGTAGTGGGAAAGGCGTTCATTTTAATAAATCCTTAAACCTATTATCATCGCTTTGCGCGCTGATGGTGCGGGCGCCATCTTCTCCAAGCGTCAGGGAAAGTGCAAGCGTGATGGGCAGCGGGTAATGGCCTAACCGCTCCGGCCATTCCAGCAGGATGACTTGTGCCATAGCATCCTCAAGCCCGAGTTCGATCAGGGCGGATTCATGCTCGATTCGATAAAGATCGTAGTGATAAAGTTCAGTGTTTGCGCCATTTGCGAGGGTAACGGGGTAGGTTTGCAAAATGGTAAAGGTGGGGCTGGTGACTTCCACCCCCTCACCGCTTAGTGCCTTAATTAAAAACTGGGCGAAAGTGGTTTTGCCTGCCCCCACAACGCCCGCGACTGTGACAACATCGCCACAACGCAACCGCTCGCCTAGGCGTTGTGCGATTTCCCGCGTTTGATTAAGCGTATGGATCGGTTTAGTCGCGTTCATCGAGCCAGGCCATTTGGATGGCTTCAAGAATTTTTTCATTGCAGCCGTTTGCGTCGCCTTCGAAGCCTGGGAGCGCTAAAACCCAATCACGTAAATCGGTAAAGCGAAGGTTAACATTGTCGGCCTCGGGATGGGTTTCCTCGAGCGCGATAGCAATTTTCTGTACATCGACCCATCGCATGAATTATCCTCATTGCATTGCAATAATCACAAATTGGTCACTAGCATATGCCTGTTAATAAAGCCATGCCCATCCTGATTGTGGATGATTATAAGACCATGTTACGCATTGTGCGTGGTCTTCTCAACCAACTCGGCTTCGCTAATATTGACGAAGCAACCGACGGCACCATGGCCTGGGATATGGTGCAGAAGAAGCAATACGGCCTCATTATTTCCGATTGGAATATGGAGCCGATGTCGGGGTTTGAATTCCTGAAACTCGTTCGTACGAACCCCTCAACGAAGCAGTTGCCGTTCGTGATGGTGACGGCGGAGAGCAAAACTGAAAATATTATTGCCGCCAAACAAGCGGGTGTGAGTAATTACATCGTGAAGCCATTCAACGCGCAAACGCTGAAGCAAAAGCTCGAAGCCGTCTTTGGACCATTCTAGGGAGCGAGTATGACTGATAAGATGACGGTGGAGCAACTTGAGCGCGAGATTGAGCGAATAGCTGAGTATATTAGTCAGGCAAAGCTTGAGATTGTAGCCATCGCGCCGCCGGGCGAGCAAACGGAAGGCTCGAAAAACCTTGCTAATGCGGCTTTGGAATTAAATGAGGTCGTCCGCCATACGGAAGAAGCAACGAATCAGATCATGGATAATTCGGAAGCAATCATGAAGCTGTGCGCCAGCATTGGTGATGCAGACGTAGCGGGTAAACTTAACGAGCATGCGCTTGCGATTCTCGAGACCTGCAGCTTTCAAGACATTACCGGCCAACGGATTAAAAAAGTGCTCAAGACACTTGAGCAGATTGAACTTCGTGTTGGCAATCTTGTGAAACTCTTCGGCGGCACATTGCCGGAGGGGTATCAAGTTGGTGAAATTGAAACCGGAACAAAGCGCGCGGACGAGCATTTGCTTAATGGCCCGCAGCTCGGTGATAAGCCAAGCCAGGACGATATTGATAAGCTGTTTGCTTCGTCTAGTTGCCGTCGGCATTTTCATCCGGTGTGGATGAACATCAAAATACCGAAATAGAAAGTTGCAAACCGCTGCGTTTACGGGATGATGGTGGTAACATGCGCGCCATGAACCTGTTCGGTAAAAAAATATCTTCTCGCCCTCCTGCTCACCGCGCTGGTGATGGCGGGTTTGCCCGCGCATGCCGCTGATAAAGATTATAAACGAGCGTTTTTTTCTTTCAGCCAACCGACGCGGCTAACAATCGAGAATTCAGGCACAACGGCGGTGCTTAAGTTTAATGCCAAGTTGCAAGAATCGCCGGAGAAGATTGCGGGGCAGCTCAGTGGCTATGTTACCAAGGCGCAATTGTCTGCCAATGGGAAGGAGTTGACGCTGACGCTTAGCAAGCCGTATCGCATCCGGCAATTTACGAGCAATGCGGGCATTGGGATTGATGTTGTCGGTGCGCCGGAGGCAACGCCGCTGAACAAAAGCAGAAGTGAAGCCTATCAAACCTACGGCGGCAAAAGCGACAGCTCCTGTAAAGACGCCTGAGAAAAAGATCACCGAGCAAAAAGCTTCGACACCAAAATCCGTAACAGCTAAGCCGGCCGAACCCAACATAGCGGACAAAAAAGCGGCTGAGAAAAAAGACACTTGAGCAAAAAATAGCGGAAAGAAAAGCGGTCGAGCAGCCGGTTATTTCTACGGCTAAAGCGCCGAGCCGCTGTTAAGCACGGGCAACTCAAAGAAACTGCAGTTGCTAAAACGGGGAAGGAAGTTCGCCCCATCAAAACAAGCGAAACAGGAAATTACGGCACCCGCTGCGGCGGAAGCGTTGCTGACGACCAAAAAAGAAGAGGCCCCTGCCCCCAATTCGTCCGATGCGGCGCAGGACTCATCGACACCAAGCCTTTACAGCACCAAGCCAACGCAAGCACCAGCCGCTGTGGTGATTGCGAAACCTTCGGCACCGGATCCGGAAGATGACATTAATGCCCCGACGATCACGACTAAACCACCCGTCGTGTCGCCTCCAGTAGTCGCGGAGAAAAAAGATGAGGTTGTGAAGGCGGATGCGACAAAGCCTGCTGTGCCAGAGAAGCCACCAGAACCTGCGGCCTCATCCCATAAACCGGGTGAATCGTTGGTGGTGACGGCGCAGCGGACGGCGGCAGGAACGGTCATTAATTTCCCATGGAATGAGCGAACAGCGGCGGCAGTGTTCGAGCGTTCGCGCGATATTTGGATCGTGTTCTCGCGGCCGGCAGATGTGCGCGTACCCCTACTGCGTACGGTGCTGCCGAAGCCGGTGGTGGATATTACGCAATATAATTACCCTAATAACACCGTGCTGCGGATCGTGACGGATGGGACATTGCATGCTTCCTCGGCGCTCGCGAAGGGGAGTTATGATTGGAATATTATTCTCAGCACGGCGCTCGCGGTACCGGTGACGGATGTGTCGATGAAAACCGATACGACTTATGGCATTCGCCAGTTGTTATTGGGCGCATTCGATGTCTCGCCGTCACTGCGTTTTTATGATCCGAATGTGGGGGACTTGCTGGTGATTATCCCTTCTTACGAGGGCGGTCGCGGAGTTTCGCATGAACGTAATTTCCCGGAATTTACGATATTGAATTCGGGCCAGGGAATTACCATCGCTAGCAGCCGGCCAGATATTACCGTGCAGTCCTCGCGCGTGGGCGTCGCGGTTTATGCAGAAGGCGGTTTACAAATTTCGGAAAATTTGCCGACCGTGGCAGAGAATGCCGTGCCGGTGCCGGGGATGACTGCGCCTTCGGACGTGATGTTACCCTACGAGCAATGGTATGTGCCACAAGAGCGCTGGTTCGAGGAACGGCAAAAGCGGCTTGATGCGGTGAGTAATGCATCACGCGATGCAACACCCGATAGTTTAATGGCACTGGCAACGCTTTATCTCGGCGATGGGCGCGGTGTGGAAGCGCATGGTTATCTCAGCATTATTGAGGATCAATTTCCGGATTATTACAAAACGCATCGGCTCGCGCTACTGCATGCGGCTGCTTATTTCATGTTCGACCATATTGCCGAAGCGGCACAGGAATTAAGTGCGCAGGAACTGATTGGCCTGCCGGAAGCTGATTTATGGAAAGAAGTGATTGCGCTTTATACGCCACCACCGAGCACGACGCAGCAAATTCAACAAGCGGTGGAAGACCAAAATGCGAGCCCGATTCCCGTACCAGTGCCCCCGCCGCCTTCGATGATGGATAAGAAGGCGCCGTTGAAACTTTCTGTTGCGCCAACATCGAATGCGCCGAAATCGGAGTTTCACTTCCTCAAATATAATCGGCTTTACATCCGCTATTACCCCCCGCGGATACGGCAACGCTTAGCGGTGGTGGCGGCGGATGCCTATATTCAAAATGGCAACGAGGATAAGGCACTCGCCGTGTTCGATACGCTGAACCATGACAACATCATCGGCACGTTGCGGCCGGAAGCGGAATATGCGCTGTCGTTGATCGCGATTTCCAAAAAGCAGTTCGATTCGGCGAAGGATATTCTCGACAAGCTAATAAAGCAGAATGACAATCTCTATATTCAATGCCGGGCGCGGTATACGTCGGCGATTTTGCGGTATAATCGTGGCGAGGCGACAGCGGACGAGACCACCAATATCCTAGAGAATATCCGCTTTAGTTGGCGGGGCGATCAGCTTGAATATAAAATTCTCACCAGCTTGGCGCAGATTTATCAAGATACGAAGCAGTATGATAACTTGTTGCGCACCTGGAAAGCAATGCTGGATGGGTTTCCCAATAACCCGGACACGCTCACGATTTCGGGCGATATGGGGCAGTTGTTCAAGAGCCTCTATTTGCAAGGCATGGCGGATTCCATGCCGCCGCTGAAGTCGCTCTCCTTATTCTATGAATTCCGCGAGCTGACGCCGGTTGGGCCGGAGGGGGATGAAATTATTCGCCGGTTGGCGGATCGGCTGGCCTCGTTCGATTTACTCGATCGGGCGACACAGTTGCTTGAGCATCAGATCAAATTCCGTATCACGAATGAGGAGCGCTCGCATGTGGGGGCGCGGTTGGCGCTGCTGCATTTGCTGAACCATCAGCCGAAGGAAGCACTGGATGTGCTGCAAGTCACGAATTACGGCGGCAACCCGCCCGATCTCGAGATTCAACGTCAGCAATTGGCGGCGGAAGCATTAACTACCCTTGGCAAGCACGAACAGGCATTGAGCACTTTGGCGAATGATACCACCCACCCTGGCGCGCTGCTGCGGCTCGATATTTTATGGACGATGCAAGATTGGCCGAACGTTGTGAACCGCGCGGAGGATTTGCTGGCGGAACGCCGCAATCTCACTTCCCCGCTCACGCAAGAAGAGACAGAGATTTTGCTCAAGCTTGCGATTGGTTACAGTTTTGAGGGCGATAATCGGCAGCTGCGGCGGTATTTGCGCGATTATTATTCGGGGCTGATTCCGGATACGGCCTATAAGCAGATTTTTGATTTCATCACGAATGATACGAACCCGCTCGACCCGGCGGATATTAATATGCTGACGCAGCAGATCAGCCATACGGAAGGCTTCCTCAGCACCTTCAAGAGCAAGATTGCCGAAGGCAAGCTAAGTGAGGCGATTAAGTAGTTCGCCCGTTCCTTAGGGAAAAATTTTACTCGTGGGATTCTGGCAATTTTTCGGAAGCTTCCAAATGCGTGAAGCTTCCTTCGATAATGGTTGTATCACCCGGTTGCGGCGGAATGCCTGGGGTGGGATTCAAGATACCTTTCGCAAGTAAGTAACCGCGCAAGTGCGACCAAATAACGGCGATGATCCCCACGGCGAAAAGAAAGACAAGCAGCCAGAGCGATACCCACAAAGCGATCCCGATACCGATCAGGAATAGGGCGAAGCCCAGCATTTGTAATACCCATGGCATTAGGTATTCACTCCGAAGGAGCGGACTAAGCTGCCGGCGATCATGTACCAACCATCCACCAGCACGAAGAAGACGATCTTGAACGGCAGTGAAATCACCACGGGCGGGAGCATCATCATTCCCATCCCCATCAGCACGGAAGCGACGACCATGTCGATGATGAGGAATGGAATGAAGATGAGGAATCCGATTTCAAATGCGCGTTTTAGTTCAGTAATCATGAACGCAGGGATGAGCGCTTGGTAGGGCACATCCTCAGGCTTTTCGACTTTGACTTTGGCCATATCGACGAAAAGTTTGAGGTCTTTTTCATGCACATGGTGCATCATGAATTCATGGAACGGCTGAGCGGCGAGCTTGAGCCCCTCCTCCTGCGATACTTTTTCGGCGATCATGGGCTGGATGCCGTCGGTGTAAGATTTCTCGAAGGTCGGCGTCATGATGAATAAGGTGAGAAAAAGCGCGAGTGCGACCATGACTTGGTTGGGTGGGGTGTTCTGTGTGCCCATCGCCGTGCGCAAGAAGGAAAGCACGATGATGATGCGCATGAAGGATGTCACCATCACGAGAATAGAAGGCGCGAGGCTGAGCACCGTCAGCAAAATCACCATTTGGACGACGCGGGCGGTGGCGGAACCACCGCTGCCCATATCAAGGCTCAGGCTTTGCGCATCCGCCGCGAGTGGCAACAGCGCAATGGCGAGCAACGGCAATAGGCGTTTGGCATAGGGGATAATGCTAGGCAGATGGCGGCGCATGCGGGGTCTCTCGTTTATCTAGCAGTTGGGCATTTTCGCCCGCGATGAATAATAGATACTCGTGGGTATCGCCACGCACCAGCGTCAATTTTCGTTTCGGATCGAGATAGAGCACATCAACCACGGCAAGCCGCCCTTGCTGGCCACTAATACCACGTAACTTTTTATCGAAGCCGGAGCGCTTGGCAATGTAGGCAAGCAGCCAGATCAGCCCCATGACAAAGGCGAGCGCGAGAAAGAAGCGTGAGTAGTCGGCGAGTTCCATCAAACCTATTCCGTGTGCGAGCGCGGACGTATGGCCGCATTCGCCTTATAGACATAGGCGAGGATTTCAGCAACTGCTGTGAATGCTTCGAGCGGAATCGGTGAATCTACTTCAATGAGAGAGAGTACTTCGACCAAGTCGGCATCCTGGCGCACCTTGATGCCGCGCGCGAAAGCGATGGCGAGAATTTGCTCGGCCACGCTGCCGCGGCCA
This sequence comes from Rickettsiales bacterium, assembly GCA_044225085.1. Taxonomy (GTDB): domain Bacteria; phylum Pseudomonadota; class Alphaproteobacteria; order Rickettsiales; family UBA3002; genus QFOX01. The sequence goes on from JBGAJE010000045.1 coordinate 10,158, forward strand.
CTTGCGGTAACACGTGGTGCGGCATCCTCCCCGCGATGATATTCGATGGCGACGGCTTTAGCGACGGTCGGCGGCGGTTTATCGCGTTGGTCTTGCTCGCGGATATCGACGATGGGGGGCGGCGGGTTTTCGGCCATTATTTTTTGTCCGGTGTGTTGGCGGTATCGAGGTAGGAGAGATCAAAATCGATCCCTTCGAAGTCGGCGTCCTGGTGGCTGCCCCGGGATGCGGCAACGTTCTCGGCCATGATCTTTTCGAAAATCTCTTTGCGCAGCACGGTGGCGTCGGAGGGAAAGGTGAAGCCGAGCTTGACGGTTTTGCCACGGACTTCGATGACCGTCAGCTCGATGGTATTGTTGATAACGATCGATTCGCCGATCTTGCGCGATAAATACAGCATGGGGACCTACTGGTTGGCTGTGTGACCTACTGGTTATTTTTGATCTATCACGAATGCATGGAACATACCAGATTAGATTTTGGTTGCTTAGTGGGTATTTTTTACCTATAATGGACAAATGATAGACAGGGTGCAGCAACCCTGCGGTTCCTAAGCTAGGCATACCCTAATGTAACTAGTTGGCATTGCGATTGCATTATCAGGGGTAAAGCCCATGCAAAACAAAGCCAGGAGCCCAAGATGACTGCACCGATTATCTCCCAAATGCTCGCCACGCAGATGACGTTCACGACCGAACGTCAAGGCATTTTGGCGCAGAATATGGCCAATATCGATACCCCCCATTATACGGCACAAGACCTTAGAAAACCTGATTTTTCTGAAATGGCTCGGCAAGCTTCTTCCCCGACTATTGCCATGGCAAGCACGAATGGCGGCAAATCGCTCTCCGGCACTATTGGGGGGAATGACCATTTTAAAGCGGATAAGATTCACAAGTCTTTTGAGGTCACCCCGAGCGGGAATAACGTCGAGCTCGAGGAGCAAATGGGCAAGATTTCGGATACGGGCGCGCAATTCCAGATTGCAAGCTCACTCTACCGTAAGTTCAATAGTTTATACAATATCGCCGTCAGTAAGAACAGGTAATTAGGAAGGGATTTATGGATTTGATGGATACGATGCATGTTTCAGCCGCCGGGATGGCATAATCGAACCGGCTGCGGGTCGTGGCGCAGAGGGCGTCGCGAACGCGATCAATCGCATTGACGGTAAGAGCCTACCGCCGCCAGACGATCAGTTTCCAGGATGTGCTGGATAAGGAAAGCGGCGTGCCGGATGGTGAAAACCACCAAAATTGGCGTTGATAAATCGGATTTTGATAAGCGTTACAGCCCGCCAACCCGCAAGCGGATGAGGAAGAGGGTATGTTTATTACCCCAACGTCAACCCCATCATGGAAATGATGGATATGCGGGAAGCAAAACGTGGCTATGAGGCCAACCTCAATGTGATTGAGTCGTCCAAAGCCATGATGAACCAAACAATTAGTTTACTTAAATAGTGCGATTACCGATTTTCACGCAGAGGGAAATCGGGTAAAATAAAAAAATCCGGCTTGGCAAGCGCAAGAACAAGATAACCATCGGAGTGACACATGTCGGATGTTCGTTTTTCACAAGCCACCAACGCCTATCAGGATGCACTGCGCGCCGCGCAACGGATTTTGAATGGCACGGGTGCGGGCAACCCAACAGAAGAATCGCATGCCGCGTCTGGCCCGAGCTTTCTCGACATGGTTGGCCATTCACTCGAATCGGCAGTGAATACGGGATATAAGAGCGAGCAAGTCGCCGCTCAATCGCTCTCTGGCAAAGCCAATATGACGGATGTGGTGACCGCGATGGCGGAAGCGGAAGCATCACTGAACACCGTTGTCGCGATTCGCGATCGGGTGATTAACGCCTACCAAGATATTATTAAGATGGCAATTTAGTGACTAGCCAGATGCCAGCAACTCTGGCATCACTATTTTCAGTTTGATTTGGTGAGTCACGATGGAACCTGTCGATATTGTCAATATCATGCGCGAAGGCATTTGGGTGCTGATTATCGTCAGCGCGCCGATGATGGTGACCGCGATGGTGGTTGGGCTTGCTGTGTCGCTTATCCAGGCACTTACTCAAATTCAGGAAACCACCCTCACCTTCGTTCCGAAAATGGTGACGATGATGCTCGTGATGCTGCTCGCCATGCCCTACATGCTGCAAACATTGCTGGATTATGGTAACGAGCTGTTCGAGCGTATCGCCACGATTCAATAACGCGCGAAAGCCGCGCTATCAGGAGATTCTCATCGCATGTCGATGTCGCTGCTCAACTATTTCGTGATTGGCCAGCTCTCGGCGTTTTTGCTGATTTTTTGTCGGGTGGGCGCGACCATCATGGTGATGCCCGGCATTGGCGAGATGTATGTTCCCGCACGAATACGTATGTTATTCGCCGTTGCCTTTACGGTGCTGCTTACCCCTATTCTTCAGTCCAAAATGCCGGCGTTAGCTTCGAACGTGCTGCTTTTGTTCGTGCAGCTTATGGGAGAGATAGTAGTTGGCATTTTTATTGGCCTCATTGCGCGGGCGATTTTGAGTGTGGTGCATGTGGCCGGTACGATTATCGCTGTGCAATCTTCACTCTCGATGGCCGCCGTGTTTGACCCCATCAACGGCAGCCAATCTCCGGTTATTAGCAATTTACTCACTATCGGAGCATTGATGGTATTTTTTGCACTGGATTTGCACCACTTGGTCCTTGCTGCGATTGTGCAAAGTTACGATCTCTTTACCCCCGGTCAGTTTCCGCAAGTGGCGGATATGAATGTTCTGCATTTGCGCGTGGTTGCGGATTCGTTCACGCTTGGGGTGATGCTTGCGGCACCGCATATCGTGTTTTCGCTGCTCTTCTATCTCGCAGGGGGGTTGGTGTCGCGCGTGGTGCCGAACTTTCAGATTTTCTTCGTCATGATGAGCCCGCAAATTATGTTGGGGCTGCTACTGCTGTTTGCGGTGATTCCTATCGTCCTGCAAACTTTTGGCAATTACATGCAAGAGCAGCTCACGAATTTTGTTACGGTTCAATAGGAGGTCGCCGTGGCAGAAGATGATGATGCCTCAAAGACCGAAGAACCTTCTGCCAAGCGGCTCGATGAAGCCCACAAAAAAGGGCAAACGGTTTCCACCCGCGAGCTGAATCACTTTTTCATGATCGGTGCGTTGGCGATTTTTTTGGCGATCCTTGCCCCACGGATGGCGGTGCAATTGCTTGAATTGCTGTCGGCCTTCATTGTTAAACCGGATCTCTACGAAATGACGCCGGCGGGGGTGCATGATATTTTGCTGCAGACCGTCTATGGTGTGGGATTGATTTTGGTGCTCCCTCTCCTGCTTACCGTCATCGCCGCGATAGGGCCGACGGTGATTCAGAATAAGTGGGTTTTTGCGGTGGAGCAGATTCGCCCGAAATGGGAAAAAATATCGCCTCTCAAGGGATTCAAGCGCATTTTTGGAATGAAAGCAGCAGTGGAGTTTCTCAAAAACCTGCTCAAAGTGATTGTGCTTGGCACGGCGGTGGTGCTGGTGGTGATTCCGTATCTCGACGACCTCCCACGTTTGGCATTGATGGAAAAGGCGGAGATGTTTGCTTATAGCAGAACCATCGCCCAGCGCATGTTGATTGCGACACTGGGCATG
>JBGAJE010000046.1:0-1589 GCA_044225085.1 Rickettsiales bacterium
GCTGGCAACTTCACAGCCGCATCCACTTTGGCTTGCGCCTCCACCACGAATGAACCGATATCGCGGCCACGGACGTTGGCTTGCACCACCATACGGCGTTTGCCATTCTCGCGGCTGATTAAGTTCGGCCCTTCTGTTTCTTTCAGGGTGGCCACTTCCTTAAGAGGCAGATAGCGCGGACGGCTATGCGGTACGTTTGCATTATCGTCGGTCGTGTCGCTTTCATCCGGCAACAGGATTGGCAGATTCTCAATCACCGCGATATCGTTGCGCAATTCGTCTGGTAACCGCACTAGAATATCGAAACGACGATCCCCTTGGAACACAAGACCAGCCTCACGGCCACCGATAGCAATGGCGATCACATCGATCACATCGCTGACATTCAGGCCATAACGCGCAATGGCGGTACGATCGAGTTTGATCTCCAAGAATGGCAGACCGCTGGTTTGCTCGACCTTCACGTCAGCTGCGCCATCAATGCCTTTCAGCACCTGCATGATGCTGCCAGCCGTTTTACCCATGGCATCGAAATCATCGCCATAGACCTTCACAGCTACATCCCCACGCACACCGGCGATCAGCTCGTTGAAGCGCATTTGGATGGGTTGGGTAAATTCATAGTTGTTACCCGGCACCTTTTGCACGGCTGCCTCGATACGTTTGATCAGCTCTGCTTTTGGCAGTTTCGGATCGGGCCACTCCTTGGTGTCCTTCAAAATGATAAAGGTGTCGGTCGCATTCACTGGCATGGGATCAGCGGCCATTTCGGCCGAGCCGGTTTTACCAAAGACGAATGCCACCTCTTTGAAGCCGCTGACGGCTTTCTCTACCTCAAACTGCATCGATTGCGATTGGGTCAACGAAGTGCTGGGAATACGCAACGCTTGCATCGCCATGTCTTTTTCATCGAGCGTGGGGATAAACTCACGACCAAGGAAACTGAAGGCGACCAACGAAAGCGCGAACAGCACTACCGCAATAAAGCTGGTGAATAACGGCCTGCTCAAGGAACGCTCCAGCCAAGGCGCATAAAGCTTTTTGGCCTTCGCGATCATCTTGCCTTCGTCTTCTTTCACGCGGCCTTTGACGAAGATTGCAATCATCGCCGGAACAAACGTGATGGAGAGGATGAATGCCGCCACTAGCGCCAGAATAACGGTGATTGCCATCGGCTCGAACATCTTGCCTTCGACACCGGTGAAGGTGAGCATCGGCACATACACCATGATAATGATGGCCTGCCCGAATACGATGGGCTTGATGATTTCGCGGCCTGCCAGCATCACTTCATGCAGTCGCTCTTTCAGCGTTAGCACGCGCCCGTAATGCTTTTGGGCATGCGCTAGGCGATGGAGGCATGTTTCGGTAATGATAATGGCCCCATCGACAATCAACCCGAAATCCAGCGCACCGAGGCTCATCAGGTTACCGCTGATGCCAACTTTGATCATGCCGATGAACGTCATCAGCATGGAAATCGGAATCACCAGCGCAGTGATGATTGCCGCGCGGGCGTTACCCAATACAAGAAAGAGCACTGCAATCACGAGCAATGCACCTTCGGTCAAGTTCTTTTGAACCGTTCC
>JBGAJE010000046.1:1608-12112 GCA_044225085.1 Rickettsiales bacterium
CCTCGATGCCGGGTGGTAGCGACTTGATGATCTCTTTCAGCTTGAGATCGACCGCTTCAGATACGGTACGGCTGTTTGCTCCGATAAGCATGAGAGCGGTGCCAACCACGACTTCCTTGCCATTTTCCGATGCGGAACCGGTACGCAGCTCTTTGCCGATGCCCACTTCAGCAATATCGCGCATGTAAATGGGAACACCGCCGCGTGTGGTGACGACGATATCGCCGATTTCCTCCGCAGTGCTAATCCGGCCATCGGCACGCACCACATAGGACTCGCCTTTTTTCTCGATATAACCGGCACCGACGCTTTGGTTATTCTTTTCCAGCGATTCGACGATGTCCTTAAAGCTCAGGCCCAATGCTACCAGTTTCTCCGGATAGGGTTGGACATGGTACTGACGCACATACCCGCCAATCGCATCGACACCCGCTACGCCTTGCACCCCCTTAAGCTGAGGGCGAATTATCCAGTCCTGCACCGTGCGCAGGTAGGATGCCAGCTCCATGTCGCCTTTAAGCAGCTGGCCTTCCGGTGTCAGATAGCTGCCGTCGCTTTGCCAGCCAGCTTCGCCTTGCTTCACATCGGCACCGACACCGTTGGGGTGGGCATACCCTACCGTCCACATGTAGATTTCGCCAAGACCTGTCGAGATGGCCCCCATGCGCGGATCAGCGCCTACGGGCAAAGATTCCTTTGCTTCCGCCAAGCGTTCATTCACTTGCGCGCGAGCGAAATAGATATCCACGTTGTCATGGAAAACTGCCGTGACCTGACTAAATCCGTTACGCGAAATAGAGCGCGTGTTGTCGAGGCCCGGAATACCAGCTAACGCGGTTTCGACCGGGAATGTGACCTGCTTTTCAATCTCGGTCGGCGATAGCGCCGGAGCCGTGGTATTGATCTGCACCTGCACATTGGTGATATCGGGCACCGCATCGATGGGCAGGGATTTGAGTGAATAAAGGCCGAAGATTGCCACCGTCAGCGTGAGCAAAGCCACAAGATACCGGTGATGAAGGGAAAACCCTAAAATACGCTGGATCATATAATTCTCTCTATTCGTCGTGCTCGGCACCGGCTTTGCCGATGTCTGCTTTAATCATGAAACTATTGGCGCTGACGTAGGCTTCACCCGGCTGGATTCCTTCCAGCACTTCCGTCCACTCGTTATCGCTCAGGCCGGTTTTTACGGGGCGCATGCTGTAACGTTCGCCCTGCTGGACAAAAACGACGCTTTTGCCTTCCATGCGCTGGATCGCAGCGGTTTTAACAGCGAGGGCTACCGGCTTTTCTTTCACCGCCACATCACCGCGCACGGTCATGCCCGAATGCCAGAGGCCTTCTTTATTGAGTAGGGTTACCCGCGCTACCACCGTTTGGCTCGATGCTTCAGCCATGGGAAGCACCACCGTAATCGGTGCTTTGCCGGTATGGTGACCCTCGAAGCTGGTGACGGTCACTTGCTGGCCGTTTTTGATACGGTCAATATCGCGCGGGAACACATGGAATTCCGCCCAAATGTCGGAAACGTTCGCCACGGTGAAGAGCGGATTGTCACCCGCCACATCACCCACGTTAGTGTTACGTGCGAGAACGATTCCATCGATGGGCGATTTCACCGGGTAGACTTGCAAACTGTCGTTGCTTTCTACTTTGGCCATTACATCGCCAACCTTGACCATTTCGCCTTGGCCTTTATTCACTGCACGCACGATGCCAGGGAACCGTGCTTTCACTTGGCCCGTGGTGTTTTGGTTCAAGGTGATACGGCCCGTCAGCGTTACGGTTTCACTAACCGTTGCAGGGCCTGCCTGTTCAACGGCAATGCCTGATTGAGCCGCAACCTCGGCGCTGATTTCCGTGCTGTCGGTTGCTGCGCCTTCCGCCTTGGCTTCGCCCGCAGGTGCAGCCGCTATTGGCGCTTCAACGGGCGTAGCAGCCGCTGGCTTCTCCGATTTGCCGGAAAATGCGTAATAACCGCCACCTGCGAGGACGATAACGACGACGGCGACGACGATGGATTTCTTACTCATGAGGCTGCTCCTGTAAATTCTTTGCCGCATGAACCGCCGTCAGGCGCTCCACTTCGGCTCGGCTGGTATGATAAGTTTTGAGGGTTGCGAGATATTGCTCGCGCGTATCGAACAGGGTGCGTTGCGCATCCAGCACTTCAAGGTAGGGGAATTTGCCAACCCCATAGCCCTCGCGCGAAAGTCGGAATGCTTTCTCGGCCGATGGCAGGATTTTATCGCGCAACGCCACCGCTTGCTGGTAGGACGTTTCCATTTCGGATGTCTCTTTGACCAGATTAGTATTGAGCGTCAGCGCCGATGTATCCTTGTCGAACTCCGTTTTCGATAACTCCTGCCGCGCGCGCTCGATATTGCCGCGATTGGCATTGAAGATCGGAATCGGGAATGACACGCCGACAACGAAGGTTTGCCCCCCGAAATTCTCATAATTACGCACACCGGCAGTAAGGGTTGGATCAGGAATGGCGTTCGCCTTCTCCAAATCCAGCGCCGCTTTACTCTTCAGTAATGCGTTGTCATAGCGAGCAATATCAGGGTTCTTTTTAAGATTCTCGCTCGATACGACTGGTGGAGAGATCTCGAAGAAATCTGAACTATCGAGAATGAAGGTTTCGTCGCCACCCCATAATGCAGCCAATGCCTTCTTTGCCGCAACCAACTGGCGCTTTGCTTGTTCCACACCGATCTCGCTCGAAGCAAATGTCACTTCGGCTTTGCTTTGCTGGATAAGCGGCTCGCGGGCTGCCCCCACACGCAGCTTCACCGTTTTCAGCATCGCCGTAGCACGTTCCTTTTCATCTTCGGCGATTTTGATTTGCTCCTGCGCAGTAACCGCTTCGGTATATGCCAGCTGCACGTCACGGATCAGGTCAAGCTTCGCAGCCTCATTATCGAATTGGGCCAGCGCGACGCCTTGATCCGCTATATCGGTGCGCGCCGAGCGTTTGCCGCCAATTTCTATTAATTGGCTTACGCCAAAGGTGGTCTGGCGTGGATTGGAATCGCGCAGCTCTTTGCTGCCACCGACATTCTCTACATCAACACCAATGCCAGGGTTAGGTAACGCGCTCGCTTGCCGCCGCTCACCTTGGCTGGCGAGGTAGGATGCTTGCGACGATTTCAGTCTAGGTGAATTGCTAATGGCACGGTCAATCGCTTGTTGAAGGGAAAGTGCGCCACTGATTTTTACAGGCGGCGTTGGTTTGGCTTCGGCAGCTTCATCCACCATTGGTAATGTTGTTTCTGCCGTTACATCCGCTGCAAATGCAGGCGCACTGGTCAGGATCGTGGCACAGAGGAGCCACGCGAGGGATTTGGATTTCATGGGGTACACACATCAATTGATTGAACAAAAACAATGCGTGTCACAGGCACGAAGGCGCAATTACGCCCGCATGCAGTAACGCCGCGTCAAACGATTATGCGTGTGAGGGTGGCTCCAAAGGAGGGCCGACAGAAAGGGACGTCAGCTTGTCAGCATCGGTCGAGAAGGCTTGCTTGCGTTCTTTACGACTTGGGTCAGCAATTTTTTCGGCATTACGGTCAGCTACAGTATGAGAGCAGAAAGCACAATGCGCACATTGCTGTGCTTTTTCGTTGCTCTGTTTACCATCTTCAGAAACTGCTTTTTTAATATTTGACAACTCGATTTTCTTATCGCCATCACTTCCGCAATTCAAACCAGCTGCATGTGCGACAGGCGCGACAAGCAGAGAAAGAGCCATTAGCAAGCATAGTACGGTTTGTTTCATGCGCTGCACCATAACGTATTGCGATTAAGTTTCAACTGATTGTTTAGCGGCAGCACAAACGACGTGAGCAATTTTCTAAAGTGTGCTTCGAATACACTGTTAGAATCTTTGCGCCTGAAGTATTAAAAATGCACTTCGTACTCAAGCTGGGCAATCGCCTCCCCGTTGGGCGCCGCATCCGATACCCCAAAGAGATAGCCGACGCGATACTTGAGTGCATCGGATTTTTCCGTGAGATGCATAGGAATTTTTCCATAAGCAGCGGGACCAATAGAATGCTTCTGTTCATTGAATGAGCCAGTATTTTTGAGTTCACCGAAATCACTGCTGATCTCAAATCCTGGTTCAAAATACTGACTGTAGCGATAACGACTGCTCCATAATAATGTACTTTCCACACCATCTTTAGGGCCAGAGCCTACATTTTTCTCAACGATGGCATTAAAAACGTGAGAAGTTCTGCCGATATCTTTTGCTAAAAGAAGTCGCGCTTCGAGTGTATCTGCAGTATTGCTTTTCGGTGTCCATTCATAAGCAAGTGATCCGCCGACATCGACCCAGTATTCCCCCCGTTCAGTGAGTTGGAATATATTTTCCCACTCCCAAGCATCAAATTTTATTTTCTCTTGCGGTTCACGCTCAAACTTTCCGTAAAGCTCGGTTTTCCACCAGTTATTAACGCCGTATCCAACAGAGAATTGCTGCTTTTGTGAATTATCTTTACTGCTATCGCTATCAACACTGCGACTACCAAAATATTCAACTTCCATCTCACCTTTCGTAACGTAAGGAGAGTAGAGCTTATCCGCTGCAAGCGCAGGTGAATCATATGCAGCGATAAAGACAGAAGATGCCATTGCTACTACGATAGCTGTGTGATTTTTAAATGTGCGTTGCATAAATTGGGATGTCGATAGCATGCGAATGTCCTTTTTATTATTTTGCTGTGATGGTGCCTTTGGTCGTGTCACGATGGAAATCATCGAAATAGGTGTAACTTCCTGATTCGAGGGGGCCGACGAAAACAATGATTTCACTGTTGGCGCTAACCACTTTTTCACGGTTTAAGTCAAAACTTTCAAATTCCGCTGGAGTTGCGTCCAAATTCTTGACCGTGATTTTTATTTTTTGCTCTGCTGGTATCACCAGATCCTTCGGAGAGAATTGGTTGCCTTTGATGGTGATGACATAATCCTGCGCGTGAGCAGTCGCTGAGAATAGCAGAGATGCAGATAGCATCGCTGAGTATATTAAAGATTTTTTCATTATTAACCCCTTGCTGAAATTTATCTTAAGTTGTTATGGGTGCGATTGATTTTTGCTGTTGAGGTGCGTGGCCAAACAGTCGCATCAAGGTAAATATGCTGGTCAGCGTAGCAAGATAAGCAATGAACTGCATTCCTGTTGGCCGAGCTGTATAGCCTATTAAAGTATGCAGCACTTTTCCTATCACGCTGCCATCAGAGATTAAGCTGGAGGCATCCCATATCACTCTAGTCAGAGATGTCACCACTTGCGCCTGCTGGAGAAATGCCACCGCCTGCGATGCCATGCCTGCCGCCAACAGAGCGATTAACCAGCCCGTGACTGCAAACAAGTGGCGATTCGGAATCCGCAGCAAGCCTAAATAGGTGATAGTACCCATGGCCACACCAAGAATTAAGCCGAGAAAGCCACCCGTTGCCATTGTTGCCGCTGTGTCATTTCCCGATACTGCAACGCCATAGAGAAACAGCACGACTTCCGAACCTTCCCGCAACACGGCAATGCCAACAACAATCGAGAGTGCTGTCAGAGAGCGTTGACCCGCCGCCACTGCTTCGCCAACATTTTTCATTTGCATGGCAATCTCACGCCCATGTCGCGCCATCCAAACGTTATGCCAAGTAAGCATAAGCACGGCGGCCATAAGAATGGCAACGTTGAATAATTCCTGCCCAACACCTTCCATTGCTGCGCTGATTGAACTGGCAAATACTGCAACCACACATGCGCCAGCGATTCCACCTAAGATGCCGTACCCCACTGACAAGCCGCGACCAAGAACGCCACGGGTAGCGGCAAGCACAATGCCAACGATTAACCCAGCTTCGATCACTTCGCGGAAAACAATAATGAGGGTGGCGAGCATAAAAACTTCTTCGTTATTTTTGTTGCGAACTATTCGCAACTGCGCGTTTTATGCATCCCCTCCAAATTAATGTCAATGAGAATGATTCTCAATGGTTGATTCTCGCTCTGCGAAACAATCTGTGATGATTTATGCCTAAAAAATCCAAGTTAAGAACACTCATGGTTTTAAGAACTTTAGATTTTTTCCTACATAAATAAAATACACTACCGGAATGACGATCAGCGTCAGGAGTGTGGTCGTCACCATGCCCCCCACCATCGGCAAGGCAATGCGACGCATCACATCGGAGCCAAAGCCTTCGGTGAAGAAAATGGGTAGCAACCCGGCGATGATAACGGAAACCGTCATCAACTTAGGCCGCACGCGTAGCACCGCGCCATGCATCACCGCATCGAACAGCTCGGCTAGATTGTGCGGTGGGTGGGCGCGTACTTGCTGGTCAAGATAGATCAGCATGATCACCGCCGTTTCCACAGCAATGCCTGCCAGTGCGATGAAACCGACTGCTACCGCCACCGAGAAGTTGTAATTGGCGAGGTACAATGTCCACACGCCCCCAGCCAAGCCGAAGGGCAGTGAAAGCATCACCATCAGCGTGCGATCGAGCCTGCCGAAATGCAGCAGGAGTAGCACGAAGATGATGGCGATGGTGGTTGGGATGGCCACATTCAGCCGTGCGCGGGCTTCAAGCATCTGCTCGAACTGACCTGACCAACCAATGGAATAACCGGCTGGTAGCTTTACTTTTTCGGCGACGATCTTCTGCGCTTCCTTCACATAGCTACCAATGTCGCGGCCAGCGATATCGACAAACACCCAGCCATTGAGCCGTGCATTTTCAGAAACGATCATCTGTGGGCCGGGTGCGAGTTTGATGTCAGCCAGTTCGCCAAGCGGGATCTGTGCGCCATCGGGTGCCGCCACTAAAATGGTGCTGACATCCTCGATGGATTCCCGATACGGCCGATCATAGCGTAGTGTGATGCCGTAACGCTCGCGGCCTTGCACGGATTCCGCCAAGCGCATACCGCCGAGCGCTGTGGCGATCACCTCCTGCACGCTACCAAGGTCGATGCCATAACGCGCAATTACGTCACGCTTCGGCTCGATCTCCAGATATTTCGCACCCACCACGCGGTCAGCAAACGCCGAACGCGTGCCGGGAATATCCTTCACCGCTTGCTCTACTTGCAGGCCAATATCGCCGATGACATTCAAATCCGCGCCGGAGATCTTTACGCCCACCGGGGTGCGGATGCCGGTCGTCACCATGTCGAGGCGAATTTTGATAGGGTAGCCCCAGCTATTCACCAGCCCCGGCATCTGCGTGGCTTCGTTCATCTCCTTAATGAGTTTTTCCGTGGTCATGCCCGGTCGCCACTCACTACGGGGTTTCAACTTCACCCATGTTTCAATCATGGATATCGGCGCAGGGTCAGTCGCGGTTTCCGCTTGGCCTGCTTTACCGAATACCAGTTCTACTTCCGGCGTTTGTTTGATGGCACGGTTAGTGACTTGCAGGATTTCCTTCACCTTGGTGATAGAAACACCGGGGAGAGTTGTCGGCATATAAAGCAGATCGCCCTCATACAGCGCGGGCATAAATTCACTGCCAGTACGCATCATCGGGATTGCCATGCTGATTAGTAGCAGGCCCGCCAACCCAATCGTCAGCCACTTCGCCCGCAATGCTAATGCCAGAATCGGTTGGTAAAGCCGAATGAAGAAGCGGTTAATGGGGTTTTCTTCCTCGCGTCGTATGCGACCGCGAATTAGCCACACCATTAGTAACGGCACCACGGTCACCGAGAGGATGGAAGCTGCCGCCATCGAATAAGTTTTAGTGAAGGCCAACGGCGTGAATAGCCGTTCCGATTGCCCCGTTAGTGCAAACACTGGCAGAAACGATACAGTGATGATCAGTAGTGAGAAAAACAAGCCGGGGCCGACTTCTTTCGCTGCCAAAAGCAATGCGTCAGGCTTTCGCTGCCAAAAGCAATGCGTCAGGCTTTTGTTGAGCCGTCGAGCCAACCTGCAGTTCAGATAGCTTCCGATGGGCATTCTCGACCATCACGATACTCGCATCCACCATCGCACCAATAGCGATAGCAATGCCACCGAGCGACATGATATTGGCCGTGATGCCTTGCCACGACATGACAATGAACGCAGCAAGTACGCCGAGCGGCAGGGTGATGATTGAAACGAATGCCGAACGTGCATGCAGCAGGAAGATCAGGCAGACCAGTGCTACTACAATCGCTTCCTCCAGCAGCTTGTGCTTGAGGTAATCTACTGAACCTTCGATCAGGCCGCTGCGGTCATAGACCGGTACGACCTCGACACCTTCCGGCAAACCGGGTTTGAGGGTTTCGATTTTTTGTTTAATGGCTTTGATAACATCGAGTGCGTTATTGCCGGGGCGCATGATGACGATGCCCGTCACCACTTCACCGTCGCCGTTCAACTCCGTCACACCGCGCCGTAGCTCTGGCCCTTCAACAATGCGGGCGACATCGGAAAGATGCACAGGCGTGCCGTCTTTGGCTTTCAGCACCAGCGATTCAAGGTCACTGGTTTTGGTGACATAGCCTTTCGAGCGAACCACGAACTCGGTTTCCGCTTGCTCAATCACCCGACCGCCAGTTTCTTGACTGGAAGATTTAATCACCTCCTCAACACGCGACAGAGGAATGTCGAACGCGCGCAGCTTCACCGGATCGACCAGCACTTGATATTCTTTTACGAAGCCGCCGACGCTGGCCACCTCGGATACGCCGGGGACGGTCGCCAGCTCGAATTTCAGGAACCAATCCTGCACGCTGCGAAGCTGCGCGAGGTCGTGCTTGCCGCTTTTATCGACCAGCGCATATTGAAACACCCAACCCACACCCGTAGCATCAGGCCCGATCTGCGCTTTCGCATTCTGCGGCAGTTGGGATTGAATTTTCGACAAGGCCTCCAGCACCCGCGAGCGCGCCCAATACTGGTCGGTGCCGTCCTTGAAAATCACATAGACGAAGGATGCGCCAAACATCGAGAAGCCACGCACCACCTTGGCTTTCGGCAAGCCGAGCATGGCTGTGGAGAGCGGGTAAGTAACAAGGTTCTCGATGATCTGCGGCGCTTGGCCTTCAAAATCTGTGCGAATGATGACCTGCGTGTCCGAGAGATCGGGAATCGCATCAAGCGGCGTGCGGTTTACTGCGAAAATACCACCCAACAAAATCACTACGACCATGATGCCGATCAATAGCGGGTTTTTCACCGACCATTCGATGACTTTGGCGATAGTGGTTTGCGTCGGGTCATGCGCCAGATTATTTGCCATTGGGCATCTCCATGCTTGGTTTTGGTGTGGGTGGCGCACTGATTTTTTGTAGCGATTCACGCAACGATGATTCCGAATCGATCAGGAATTGCGCGCTCGTTACCACATCTTCGCCTTGCTTTAATCCTTCGGTAATTTCCGTTTTGCCACCGCTCACTGCTCCTGTTTTGACATCGCGGGATTGGAACTTGCCGTCGCCCAATGCGATGATCACATGCTCGCCGGTGCTGCTGCGCAGGATAGCTTCGGAAGGCACCGTCACACGCGAAATAGAGCTAGTGGCAGCAAAGCTCACCGTCGCATAGCCAGCGGGCCGCAAGCTTCCATCCTTGTTATCAACGACCAAGCGTACTTTGCCGGTGCGCGCTTCCGGCGTAATGGTGGGGTAGATATAATCCACTTTCGCTGTGTAGGGCGCAGCATTGCCAGTGAACATGACGTTAGCACTGTCACCCGTTTTGATGGTGGACAGATCACCTTCTGATACGGCTGCTTCTACCCATACTTGCGATAAATCCTGCAGCGTACCGATTTCGGCATTGGCCATCAGGTATGAGCCATTATGGATTTGCAGCTTGCTTAATATCCCATCGGTCGGGACATAGAATGGAACCTTATCGTAGGCCTTGCCGGTCTTAGCGAGTGCAGCGATGACTTTGGCATCAATGCCGAGGAGCTTCATGCGTTTTGCCGCCGATGCAGCAAGGTCGCTGATGCCGGATTTTTTCGCAGTGATGTAATCGTTCTGCAGAACGATCAGTTCGGGGCTGTAGAGCGTATAAAACTGTTCACCTTTTTTGACTGCATCCCCTTCAGCGCTGTATTTGAGATCATCGACCCGGCCTTCGACTTGGCTGAATAAATCCCGACGCAGCCGTTCATTCGGCATAATGATGCCGGTAGCGCGGATGCCCCCACCCAGCTCGCCTGCTGTGACTTTCTCCGTCCGCACACCCATTTTCTGTAGGTTTTCACCGCTCACAGTTACTACTGGCTTGCCGCCCATGTCAGCGGAATCCTCGGCGTATTTTGGCACAAGCTCCATATCCATGAAGGGGGACTTGCCCGGCTTGTCGAATTGCTTTCCCGGCACCATTGGGTCGTACCAATACAGTACCTTTTGCTCGGCATGTTCGCCGCTGGCATGGCTATGTGCTCCCCCACCAACTGGCACTAAATCCATGCCGCAGATAGGGCATTTACCCGGTTTATCCAAAAGAACCTGCGGGTGCATAGGGCAGGTATATTTCAC
>JBGAJE010000047.1:0-13075 GCA_044225085.1 Rickettsiales bacterium
TAATCCGGCAGGCTCGCAATACCTAGCCCCTGTTTTACCGCCGTGCGCAAGGCAAGTAGCGAATTAGCTTTGAAAAACGGAGTAAGCGATAAGGCTTTCGCTTCCGGCAACTCATATACCCAGTTTACCTCCGGAAACGGCACTTTGCTTACTGAATGGTCGAAGCCCAGGAGCTTATGCTGAGTCAGATCCGCCAGTTTCTGCGGAATGCCATGAAGGCGCAGATAATCATTGCTGGCATAAAGCGAGTTGCGCAGAGAAATAATCGGCACCTGCACAAGATCCGGATGCGTTGCCGGATGAAATCGAATCGCCGCATCCGCCTGACGGGTAGTGAGATCCAGCTCACGATCCTCACAAATCAGCGTCACGTCGATTTCTGGGTAGAGGTCGGTAAATTCTTTCATCTGCGCTGCAAGCCACAATGCTCCAAAGGTCGTCGGCACCGTGATCTTGAAGGGCCCTTTCGGCCGCGCCGTCGCCTCGGCGAGCGAGATTTCCGTCGCCTGCAATTTCGTGACCATTTCGGAAACGGTACGAAACAGAATTTCGCCTTGTTCAGTGAGCATCAGCCCGCGCGCGTGCCGGTGGAAGAGGGCGATGCCCATTTTTTCTTCGAGTGCGGAGATCTGCCGACTCACCGCAGATTGGCTAAGATTCAGCGCCTCGCCCGCTTTGGTGAGGCTCTTATGCACCCCTACCGTATGAAAAACCCGCAGCTTATCCCAATCCATCGACAGCCCCCAGCTATGCTTCTGTTGCAATTTGGTGGTGGATTTCAGGCGGTGAAATCGCCGCTCTTATGCGCTTGATGCATGGTTTATAGCATGCTGCAGTGCGGGAGGCAAGGAATGCATTTTCACGAAACTGTCATACTAAGCCATTCCTTATTGTTTAAGACAGATTAAGAAAAGGATGCACTTATGACGATGCAAAAAGAAACAACGTGGCACGGAAAACTCCAAGTAAGAGCGGCGCAGTTGCGCTTCAATCCGCAAACGCTTGCAGCGGCGATTCAACAGGAAATGCGCAAATTGGATCTCGAATCCGCATCGATAACATTACCACCCGCACTGGTGGCTCAATGGATGAACGGTCTTCGCGCGCCTGAAACACCGGAGTTACATCGGGCGCTGATGCATGCGCTTAAACTTCCGTATACGATTAGCTTGGGATCCAAAACTGCAGATAGCGGAAGAAGAGATGTTGGCCGCGACCTAAAATCTGGATCCTTAGACGAAAACTTAGCAGAACAGCGCTACGCGATGGAGACGCTCTACGCAGATGTGCCCGCAGCGAAGAAAGTAACTGAATTAGCTCCTTCTGCGCGTCGCCAAAGAATCGATGCGGGGAACAAGGCAGTGCATGTCCCCGGCAATCTCGGCACCGCGTACCGGACACAGAATGAGCTTGAAAAAATCATGAAAGAGACCGCCGACCCGGCTCAATATATGGAATGTTTCTGGCGTTTAAAGGGCTGCACATTGGATGAGTTGGGCGAGCTTTTATTGAGCAGGTCCGGTGCGCACACAACTGTTTCAGATTATGTCGCCGGCCATAATTTACCAGACCTTGATAAGCTTGCTTCCCTCAAGAGAGCTATGGGTGCCCATTATTCTGATTACGAACCTTCCCCGGATTTATTGAAACGATTGGCACGCAGCGCAATTTGCGAAAGGACGGGAGGAGAACCCGCAAACCAATTCTCAAAATGCCTCCAGCTATTGGGTGACGTTACTGGAAGCGAGAAACATGTAGTGGTTGGTTTACACACCGTCCCTCTCAGAAAGAGATACTGGAAGAGGCAATGGACCGGATCAAACAAAAAGGTGAATATCTTCGGTCGCGCAAGGCCTGGGGATTTAATGCAGGGCTAAATCAGTTGAAGAGGCACTGGATTGTCAGAACCATATATTCGTGAAATCGAAACGGGCGACAATAACCATATGGTAGGAAAGCAGAGGAAAAGCTTGCCCAGTTTTATGAAGGCGGCGAAGCTAAAAAAACTGGCGAGTTAAAACCCAGACTATGCGCCTTTATAAAAGAAGCCTCACGTTTGACCGGGCGTTGTTGCCGGTGGAAGAAAAAAGAACGCGCCTCATACAAGGGTAAGGCCATCAGGCATGCCTTGGACGACGGCCATTCAACCTGCCGATCATGCCATCCATGCATCTGCAGGGGAGGGGATAAGCTAAACCGCTTCGCGATGCTCCAGAAACTTCTGCGCCTCAAGCGCAGCCATGCAACCTGAGCCGGCAGCCGTCACCGCTTGGCGGTAGATTTTATCCTGTACATCGCCTGCCGCATACACACCCTCGACACTCGTTCTTCGTGCCGGGAGCGGTAATGAGGTAGCGGTCGGAATCCATCGCGAGTTGGCCGTCGAACAGGCTGGTGTTGGGGTTGTGACCGATGGCGACGAAGGCGCCGTGGGCGGGGACGACGCTGACCGCACCCAGGTTTTGACGTTTTTGATTTTCACGCCCGTAAGGCTCGGTGGATTATCGTCGCCGACGAATTCCTGACGGTTTGATCCAGTATCACTTGATGTTTGGCGTTTGAACAGGCGGTCTGGCCGATTTTTCGGCGCGCAGCGTGTCGCGACGCGGTGGATCAACGTCACCGTGTTGCAGATTTTCGAAGAGTGGCTTCCTCCACCGCCGAGTTGCTACTCACCAAGGACGACGACGTCTTTTTTCTTGAAGAAGAATCCGTCGCAGGTCGCGCAGGCGGAAACGCCGTGTTGCCGGAACACTGCTCGGGACAGGCCCGCGCCAGCGGCGCGCGCCGGTGGCGATGACGAGCGTGTCGCCGGTATAGGTATCGCCGGAATCGCCTTTGGCCACGAAGGGGCGTTTGCTGAGATCGACTGAGATGATCGTGTCATGCACCATCTGCGTGCCCACATGGGCGGCTTGGGCTTCCATCTGCTCCATCAGCCACGGGCCTTGGATCGCCTCGGCGAAGCCTGGGTAGTTCTCAACTTCCGTCGTGATCGTCAGCTGCCCGCCAGGCTGCATCCCGCGCACAAGAATGGGCTTCGTTGGCGCGTGTGGCGTAATGGCCGCGGTGCAGCCAGCAGCGCCGGAGCCGATGATATGACGGGTGTTTTGTGCTCGGTCAGGAACACCAGAGCAGATGTCATCCCGGCCTCAGCCGGGATCCCGCGGTGAGGCTTAGCACATTCATCGCTCACGCGCGGAAGATCATTGACCCGGGACGAGCCCGGGGTGACAGGCTTGGGGATTACAGCGCTGCGTGCTTTGAGGTACGACGCAACGCCTTCGCCGTCGTATTTCCATGCCTTTATGCCCTTTTTCCAGTTGGCTGGCAAACTTGCCGTGCTCTTCGGCGGAAGTTGAGAGCTTCAGCCATGCGGATCGCTTCATCGACATTGCGGCCCAGCGGCAGGTCGTTACTACCTGGTGGCGGACGATGCCTTTTTTGTCGATCATGAAGGTGCCATGGTAAGCCACCGCGTCGCCGGTCAGCACGTCGTAGCTGCGGGCGATGGATTTTGGTCAGGTCAGCCACCAGCGGAAAGGAATGTTGCCGATACCGCCTTTTTCGACGGGCGTGTTTTTCCAGGCATAGTGAGTATAGTGCGAATCGACCGAGATGCCAATCACTTCGGCGCCGAGTTTGCGGAATTCATCCACCCGATTGTCGAATGCGATAATTTCAGACGGGCAAACAAAGGTGAAATCGAGCGGCCAGAAGAATAGGACGCCGGTTTTGCCTTTGAGGTAGGATTTCATGTTAAAATCCGCCTTGATCGAGTTATCGGGCATCACGGCCTGGGCGGTGAAATCCGGGGCTTCTTTGCCGACGAGTACGCTCATAATTTTCTCCTTTAAATAAGCGATGAAGTGGATGATGCACCACATATAGCCAGATTCTGCTGCAACGCAACGGGTGTTGGCATTAAGATTGTGTAAGAATCCTTGGAGATTGCCCCTTGACAGCCGCGCCGTCACTGCTTAAAACCTCTGCGTTTTGCGAGGAAACCCCTAATGACCAAACTGCTGAAACCCGCCCCCAACGCCGTGCTATTACTTGCGGATGGGACGGTGTTTTCTGGGTATGGCGTGGGTGCCGCTGGCGAGACCGCTGGCGAAATCTGTTTCAACACGGCAATGACGGGCTATCAAGAAATCCTCACCGATCCGTCCTATACCGGCCAGATCATCACCTTCACCTTCCCGCATATCGGCAATGTCGGCACGAATGCGGAGGATATTGAGGCACAGACTTCGTCTGTTTCTGGTTTGATCTTGCGCGAAAACATTACCGAACCCTCCAACTTCCGCGCGGCGCATCATTTGAATAAATGGCTGGGGGCCAGGGCATCTGCATCGCATTTGCAGCATCGATACGCGCGCGTTGACGCGCCACATCCGCGTGAACGGCGCGCGCAAAATTGTGCGATTGCGTTTAAACAAGGCGCGACGCGCGAAGAACTCATCAAAAAAGCCAACGCCGCACTGGAGCAAGCACCGGATATGAACGGGCTGGAGCTCGCGGCCCATGTGACGACGAAGGCAAATCACCCCTGGAGCCAGCAACGCTGGGCGCTCGGTAAATGGTTACAGCGAACTACGCGGTGACGAAAAAACGCTGCCTCACATTGTCGCGATCGACTACGGCGTGAAGATGAACATCCTGCGTTCACTCGCTTCGCGCGGCTGTCGGATTACGGCGGTCCCCGCAACCGTGAGCGCTGAGGATGTGCTGGCGCTGAATCCGGATGGCGTATTCCTCAGCAACGGCCCTGGCGACCCGGCAGCGACGGGACATTATGCGGTGCCGGTGATTAAAGGCATCGATGCGGGCGTGCCGATTTTGGGGATTTGTCACGGCCACCAAATGCTCGGCATTGCACTTGGTGCGAAGACGGAGAAAATGAAACAAGGCCATCGCGGTGCGAACCATCCGGTGAAGGATATGCAAACGGGGAAGGTGGAAATCACCAGCCAAAACCACGGGTTTTGCATCAGCGACGCAGGCCTGCCCGAGTATGTGCAAGTCACCCACCGCTCACTGTTTGATGGCACGATTCAGGGCATCGCCGTGAAGGGCCATCCGGTCTTTTCCGTCCAAGGCCACCCGGAAGCGTCGCCGGGGCCGCATGATTCCAACTATTTGTTCGATCGTTTCGTTGAGGCGATCAGTAAGCATAAGAAGAAAGCCGCGTAATGCCGAAACGTACTGACATTAAATCCATCCTCATCATCGGCGCGGGCCCGATTGTTATTGGGCAGGCGTGTGAGTTTGATTATTCGGGGACGCAGGCGGTGAAGACCCTCAAGGCCGAGGGGTTCCGGGTGATTCTCGTCAACTCCAACCCGGCGACGATTATGACGGACCCGGATTTGACCGATGCGACCTATATCGTTTGGCCGATTACGCCGGAGTTTGTTGAGAAGATCATCGCGAAGGAAAAGCCGGATGTGTTGCTGCCGACGATGGGTGGGCAAACGGCGCTCAATTGCGCGAAGGCGTTGGCCGAATCCGGCGTGCTCGCGAAACATAATGTCGAGCTGATCGGCGCGAATTTGAACTCGATCAACAAGGCCGAAGATCGGCTTTTATTCGGTCAGGCAATGGCGCGGATTGGTTTGGAAGTGCCAAAAAACCATGTGGTAAAATCGCTAGAAGAAGCGCGCAAAGCGTTGGAGGATACGGGCCTGCCCGCAATTATTCGCCCGAGCTTTACGATGGGTGGATCGGGCGGCGGGATTGCTTATAACAAGGAAGAGTTCGAGCAAATCGTCGCGAGTGGGCTTGATGCGTCGCCGGTCGGTGAAGTGATGATCGATGAATCCGTGCTTGGTTGGAAAGAGTACGAGATGGAAGTGGTACGCGACAAGGCGGACAACTGCATTATTGTGTGTTCGATTGAGAATATTGATCCGATGGGTGTGCATACGGGTGACTCGATCACGGTGGCACCAGCGCTGACGCTGACGGACGGGGCGAATTTCCGTCATGCGCGATGCGTCGATCGCGGTGCTGCGTGAGATTGGGGTGGATACGGGTGGGTCGAACGTACAGTTCGCGGTGAATCCGCAAACCGGGCGCATGGTGGTGATCGAGATGAACCCGCGCGTCTCGCGCTCCTCGGCGCTGGCGTCGAAAGCGACGGGCTTCGATGCGAAGAAGTGGCCGCGAAATTGGCGGTGGGTTACACGCTCGATGAAGTGATGAATGATGTGACGAAGGCGACGCCGGCCTCGTTCGAGCCGACGATTGATTACATCGTGACGAAAATCCCGCGCTTTGCGTTTGAGAAGTTTCCGGGTGCTGACAATACGCTGACGACGGCGATGAAATCCGTCGGTGAGTCGATGGCGATGGGGCGGAATTTCCCGGAGTCCCTGCAAAAAGCACTGCGGTCGCTCGAGACGGGACTCAATGGCCTCGATGCCATTGAAATTCCCGGCGCGAGTACGGAGAATCTCGATCCCATCCGCTCGGCGCTGACGCGCCCGACGCCGGAGCGGTTGCTGCAGATAGGCCAGGCGCTACGGTTTGGCATGAGCGAAGCCGAGATTTGCCGCATCACGAAATACGACCCATGGTTTATCGCCCAGCTCAAGCGCATTATCGACGCGAAAAATTGGGTGAAAGCGAATGGTTTGCCGAAAGCGAAGGCGGATTTACATCAGCTCAAATCGCTCGGCTTCTCGGATAAGCAGCTCGCGAAACTTACGGGTAAGAACGAGCTCGATGTGCGCAAATTGCGGCATAAGCAGAATGTGCGGCCGGTGTTTAAGCGGGTGGATACCTGCGCGGGTGAGTTCGCATCGCTGACGCCGTATATGTATTCCTGCTATGAGGGCGATGGCGAAACCCCGGCAGAATCCGAAGTGAGCCCGACAGATCGCAAAAAAATCTTCATCCTCGGCGGCGGACCGAACCGGATTGGGCAGGGGATTGAGTTCGATTATTGCTGTGTGCACGCGGCCTATGCGTTGAAAGACGCGGGCTATGAAACCATCATGATCAACTGCAACCCGGAGACGGTGAGCACAGATTATGACACCTCCGACCGCCTCTATTTCGAGCCGCTGACGGCGGAGGATGTGATTGAGATCATCGAAGCCGAGAAGCAAAACGGCACGGTGGTCGGCGCCATCGTGCAGTTCGGCGGGCAGACGCCGCTGAAACTCGCCCATGCGCTGGAGCAAGCGGGCGTGCCGATTATTGGGACATCGGTGGATTCGATTGATTTGGCGGAAGACCGCGAACGCTTCCAGCAATTGCTGCACAAGCTCGAGCTCAAGCAACCGGCGAATGCGATTTGTAAGCATGCGGATGAGGTGGTGAAGCAGGCGGAGAAGATTGGTTATCCGGTGGTGGTGCGCCCATCCTACGTGCTTGGCGGGCGGGCGATGAAGATTATTCACGATCCCGAAACGCTGAAATCCTACGTGCATGAGCTGCTGCAAATGTTCGGTGACGGGCCGGTGTTGCTGGATTCCTACCTGCAGGACGCGATTGAGCTGGATGTGGATTGCCTGAGCGACGGCAAAACGTTCTTCGTCGCGGGCATTATGGAGCATATTGAGGAAGCGGGGATTCACTCGGGCGATTCGGCCTGCTCGCTGCCGCCTTATTCGCTGCCGGATGAGATTATCGATGAAGTGCGCCGCCAGACGATTGCGCTTGCGGGCGCGCTCAATGTGCGTGGGCTGATGAACGTGCAGTTCGCGGTGAAGGATGGGGTGATTTACATCATCGAAGTCAACCCGCGCGCCTCGCGGACCACGCCGTTTGTGGCGAAGGCGACGGGCATCCAGATCGCGAAAATCGCGGCGCGGTTGATGGCCGGTGAGGCGCTCAGCAGCTTCAATCTGCCGGACGATAAAACCCATATGAAACAACTCGGCCATGTGGCGGTGAAGGAGGCGGTGTTCCCGTTCGCGCGGTTCCCTGGCGTCGATACGTTGCTTGGGCCGGAGATGAAATCGACCGGCGAGAGCATGGGCATCGACCGCAATTTCGCGGCAGCGTTTGGCAAAGGTTTCATCGGCGCGGGTTCGACGCTGCCTAAGGGCGGCATAGCGTTCCTCTCAGTGAAAGATCGCGATAAGCAGATGATGGCAACCATCGCCCAAGATTTGCTGACGCTTGGCTTCAAAGTCATCTGTACGCGCGGGACGGGCGAATATCTCCAGCAGCAAGCGCTACCGGTCGAGATCGTCAACAAAGTGCATGAAGGCCGCCCGCATATCGTGGATTTGATGAAGGACGGTAAAATTCACCTCGTCATCAACACGACCGAGGGCGCACAGGCGATTTCGGATTCTTCTTCCATCCGCCGCACGGCACTTTTTGGCAAGATTCCTTATTCCACTACCATGTCCGGCGCGCGAGCGATGGTGCAAGCCATCGGTGCGATTGCGCAAACGGCAGGTGGGCTGAGCGTAACGCCACTACAGGCCTATGTCAGCAAAGCGTCTGCAGAAAAAGACGCCGCATAGGCGGTTACGACACCCCTAAATAACAAGCCTATCTAACGTGCCATATTTGGCACGCCGTTTATTATTATGGTCGTAAAGTTATAACAAAAGTGCACACATCATATCAGCGAAGGCTATTTGTTGTAAACAACATAATTCAAGGAATGAGGCGTTTCATGCAGCAAGCATTGAAAATCAGTGCCATCGGCAATTCCTTGGGTGTCATCCTCCCCAAGGAGCTACTCGCCAAATTGCGCGTTAGCAAAGGTGACCAGCTTTATGCAGTGGAAACGCCAGATGGAGTGGAGTTGCGGGCCTATAGTGCCGAGTTTGTTGCCCAGATGGAAATCGCCGAGGATATTCTGCGTAAAGACCGCGATGCGTTGCGCGCGCTGGTGAGCATTATGATAATGGCAGTTTCCAGCGAACCCATCTGATTCGCGAAGATGCTGCGCGCGTTACTCACCGCCGCCAACTTGCCGAGCATGGCGGGCGCGATGGGGTGGTGATGCAGCGCTACTCGCCACCATCCTCCGCCGCCCGCAAAATCTGTTCTATCTCGGCATGGTTACCGCAGAACTGGCCGCCTGCGGGGTATGGCATCGCCATCCGCCGCCTATTTCACGACGGCAATATCCGCACGGCACTCGTGGTGATGCGGCTATTTTCGCCCGTAACGGATGGGTGATGGAGGTTTCCCCTACCGAACTTCATACCAATGCCGCCGCGCTTGCCGCTGGCAAACTCAGCGAGGCCGATTTGGCATGGTGGCTTGGCTCGATCATTCACCCGCGCGAGGCACTTGCACAGCGCGCCGCCAATGCTTATACCTAACCCTAGCAAGGAAATGGTATATGGAAAAAATCCCCATGACCGCCGTGGGTTACGCGCGGCTTGAAAAAGAATTAAAGCAACTCAAATCCGAGGAGCGCCCGGCAGTCATCGCGGCGATTTCGGAGGCGCGCGCCCATGGCGACCTTAAAGAAAACGCCGAATATCACGCGGCGAAAGAGAAGCAGAGCTTCATCGAAGGCCGAATCCAGGAGCTCGAATCTGTCGTCAGTCGTGCGGAAATTATCGATGTTGCAGCGCTTTCTGGCGAGACGATCAAATTCGGCGCGACGGTGACGTTGATCGATGAAGACAGCGAAGAAGAAATCACCTACCAAATCGTCGGCGATCACGAAGCGGATATTAATCGTGGCCTTATCTCTACCTCCGCTCCCATCGGCCGCGCGCTGATTGGCAAAAAGCAAGGCACGAGTGTCGAGGTCAAAACACCCAAAGGTGCGCGTTTCTACGAAATTCTCATGGTGGAGTTTAAATGACCGCCGTCTGGGGATTGGTGGATGACCGCACCGGCCATACCGGCCAGGTGCTGGGAGTCATCGCCAAACTCGGACTGCCTTACATGCTTAAGCGGCTTGAATATAACGCACTTGTGAACTTGCCCGCCAGCATGTTAGGCGCCAGTTTTGCCTCGCTTGACCGTCGCCAAAGCGCACCGATCACCCCACCCTATCCTGCGCTGGTAATCGCTGCAGGTCGCCGCACGGTGCCGATTCTTCGCGCTATCAAAAAACATTCGCCGCGCACGCGCACCGTCTATCTCATGTGGCCGGAAACCACGCGTGATATCGATCTTATCGCCGCGCCGGAGCATGATGCCGTCACGGGCCAGCCCAATGTGATCACCACCCTCGCACCACTGCATGCAGTGACGACGGAAACCTTGGCGGCCGCCCGCACCCTATTGCTGCCCGAGCTGGCGCATCTGCCGCGGCCTTATGTTGCACTTTGCCTCGGCGGCAACACCAAGCAAGGCAGTTACAGCGCAGCTGAGTGGCACGAGTTGATCCAGCGCGCCAGCCGGTTGGCGGGCGAGGGCTCGCTGCTGATCACGACTAGCCGCCGCACACCACCCGAAGCGCTCGAGCTCATCGAGCCACTTCTCACCACGCCCTATCTACTGCATCGCTGGGATACGGATAAAGAAAACCCCTATCTCGGCATTCTCGCTTGTGCAGATGGTATCGTTGTCACCGGCGATTCACTTTCCATGTGCGCCGAAGCATGCGTGGCCGGCAAACCCGTCTTCTTGTTTGTGAGCGAAAAAGTTGCCCCACCCAAACATCGCCGCTTACATGAGAGCCTCTATCAACGCGGCATGGCTCGCCCGTTCGATAATACCGCCGATTTTAGTTGGAAGCCCGCTGCACCGCTCGACGATGCCGGACACGTTGCGACAGAAATTCGCAAACGGTTTCCGGAAATTTTCCAAACACCGGCTACCTCAGCCGCGTAACGCTCACCAGCACAACTTGATTGGTGGGTAGTGCTTTCAGTAACGCCGCGGGCGCTTTACTATCTTTACGACGCTCTAGCGCATCGGGGGGCAGCAACAACATCCGCTCGCCATGCACTTGTAAGCCGACAAGCCCCATATCGATCCCCGCCGCGACCGCTTCATCGCCAAGCGTGAGCGGAACATCACCCACATAGGCCTTATATCCCGTATGACTCCACACGGTGATGCGCACAAAAACCGCGTCACCACATGCTGCAGCGGCACCGTCGCCCGGCGATACATCAATCACCGTGGGCCCCAACCTATCAGGAAATGCGGATTGCCCGAGCGTGCACGGTGCCTTCGGTGCGGCGTAATGAGGATTAACCGCCCGCCGCCAGCGATTTTCATCAAACGCCGCCGCTAACGATGGGTAAGTTTTCTCATGAAGCGCAACGGGTGAAGCTGGCACTGCGGCTACGGTCTTTTCCTCCTGCGTCACGCGATGCCCGAGAAGCAGCAAATAGCCCAAGAAGAGTATAAACAGCCATTTCATCCAGCGCGGAAACATGCACACTCCGAAAAGAGACGTAAGATGGGATTAGTATAGCGGTAATAACGGGGATTGTCATGGGCGCGTACGCCCCCAACACTAAACGTTGAAACGGAAATGGAACACATCGCCGTCCTGGACGATGTAGTCCTTACCCTCAAGGCGCAATTTGCCAGCCTCTTTCGCAGCTTGCTCGCCCCCTAAGGCAAGGTAATCCGCCGCCGCAATCGTTTCCGCGCGGATGAATCCTTTTTCAAAATCCGTATGGATGACACCGGCAGCTTCCGGCGCAGTCGCCCCCCGGCGCACCGTCCACGCACGGCATTCTTTCGGGCCGACAGTAAAGAAGGTGAGGATATCGAGCAGTTTGAAACCCGTGCGCACGATACTCGTCAGGCCTGTTTCCTTGAGGCCTAAATCGGCGAGGAATTCTTTTTTCTCCTCGTCTGACAAGCCCGCCATTTCTGCTTCGATTTGCGCGGAGATGATGACCGAATCCGCACCTTTTTCTTTCGCCATCGCCGCCGCCTTTTGTGACAGCGCATTGCCGGTCGCGGCGGATGCTTCATCGACGTTGAGTATATACATCACCGGTTTGCTGGTGAGCAGCTGGAGCGCGGCGACGCGTTTAGCTTCATCGCGATCTTTTGGTTTATAGAGGCGAGCAGGTTTGCCCTCGCGCAACAGCGCTAAAATTGGCTCGGCGAGGGTTTGCGTGGCCAGCGCGTCCTTATCGCCACCTTTGGCTTTTTTCGCGAGCGCATCAATGCGTTTTTCCAAACTTTCCAAATCAGCAATCGTGAGCTCGAGCTCGATAATCTCCGCATCACGGATGGGATCGATAGAGCCTTCGACATGCGTAATGTCGCCATTCTCAAAGCAGCGTAACACATACATGATCGCGTCGACTTCGCGGATGTGGGCGAGGAACTTATTCCCCAATCCCTCACCTTTACTGGCGCCGCGCACGAGGCCCGCAATGTCAACGAACTCAAGCTGGTTGGGAATAATGGTCGCGGATTTGGCAATCTCAGCGAGCTTGGTTTGGCGATCATCCGGCACCGCAATCCGCCCCACATTCGGCTCGATGGTGCAGAACGGATAGTTCGCCGCCTCCGCCGCTTGCTGGCTGAGCAGCGCGTTAAAGAGGGTGGATTTACCAACATTCGGCAAGCCTACAATGCCACAATTAAAGCCCATTTTGTTCCTGTTCTTTCTTCGGTAATTTTGGTTTCGGCGGATTTAGCGCGGCGGCGAGCTTGCTGGCAAGCACTTCCGGGCTCGCCTGCCAGAAAAGCGGGAAGCGCTCGGTGAGTGCCGCGATGAGTTTGTCGGCCATCTCGCGCTCATGTTTGGTGAAATTGCTGAGTACATGGCCATGTACCTGTTCCTTATCGCCGGGATGGCCGATGCCTAAGCGAATGCGCCAGTAATCTGGGCCAATCGCTGCATCAATATCCTTGATACCATTATGCCCATTTGCGCCGCCGCCTTGTTTGATGCGCAATTTACCCAGTGGCAAATCCAGCTCATCATGCAGCACAATCACTTGCGCGGGCGTGAGTTTGTAAAATGCCATCGCGGCCTGCACCGCACGGCCGGAATGATTCATGTAAGTTTGTGGTTTGAGGAGAATGCATTTCTCCTCGCCAATCGTCACACTTGCGGTTTCGCTATGAAATTTATTGGCGAAGTTAGCTTTGCCCGCCAGCGCATCAATCGCAAAGAAGCCGATATTATGGCGCGTCGCGGCATATTCAGACCCGGGAT
>JBGAJE010000048.1:0-11993 GCA_044225085.1 Rickettsiales bacterium
TCCGGCCCGAAATTACTCGCCGTCGTCCCCAAGTTATTGCTTCCCGGCGCCAACGGCGCGAAACGGTTGCCATCCCAAATCTTCGGCAAAATCCCGAAGGGAATCTCCGGGTCATAACGATACCCATTCGTATCGCAATTGGCATTCCCCACCATGTTGCTCTGCCCGCACAGCGCATACACCGGCACCGTCGAAATCCCCGAAAGCGCGCCGAGATACGAGCGCAAATACGTCATGAAATCGGAGCTATTAACGTTATTGAAAAACGCCAGCTGCCCCATTTGCCCAATGAAATTATTAGAACCCGCATCCACCGAGTTTCCAATAATCATATTCGCGCCAACATCCGTCCCCGGCGTCCCAGCCGCCGTCGCCACCACCGTCACTGTCTGCTTCACACCATTAAGGTAAATCACCGGCGCTGTACCCAAACTGCTGGTGCTATAGCTCAGCTCCAACATATACGGCACACGGTATTGCAGCGGCCCCACTTCATAAATGCCGGTGGTCGTCGACGCACCAACCGTAAACCGCAGCTTATAACTCCCCGTCCCGTAATGGCTGAGCATATAGCCCGACGCCACCGCCCCATCGGTCGATTTAATCAACAGCACGCCGTTGGCGCTATCCCCCGTCACCGTAAACGTGCACGCAATCTGCGCCCCGCCGGAGAACATATTTTGAATAAAACTATTATCCGCCACCACCAGGTTGCCCGCGTTAAACCCAGCCCCCGGCGCGATGCTATTAAACCCGCTCGACGACCAACTCGGCCGCGTCGATCCCACTTGCGCCGCATTGCTATGCACGCCGCTTTTATCCGCCACGCCCGAAAGCGCACCACTCGTAAAACTCAACGAGGCATAGTCATTAAAGTTCAGCCACATCCGCAGCTGGTTGCCCAGCAGCGGCGTAAACACCGAGGCCTGCGTCGCCGTGGTGTTGAACCATACCCAATCGCTTCCATCGAACTCGTAATATTGTTCCTCGTCCCGCACCCATACGCGCATTCCCGCCTGGGGTGTAATGAAATGCCAAAGCTGGTTGTAGTAAGTCAGCGCATTGTCATGTCCCGTCCAGGCACCCGTCGCACCTGTGCCGACAATATATACCACCCCCACCACCGGCGATCCCGGCGGCGCCGTCAAATCCTTATCCGCGACCGAGCCGGTAATCATCGCATCCAGCCGTGTCAGCGCCTCGTTAATCGTGACTTCCTTCTGCGCTTGCGACGTATCGACCAGCGATATGCCAAGATTGGTTGTTGTCGTCATGGATTCCTCGAAATAAAGGTGATAAGAGTGAAATTCGGATCAAAAAATGAGGTGGCCGATGCCTACGCTTCAACAAGTCTGGCAGCAGATAAATGCCCTGCCGCATAAATATATTTTCTACACCCGCAAAGAGATTCGGTACCTGCCGAAAATCCTGAGCGAAGACGAGCGCATCCTTGCCCTTACCTCAGGCTACATGAACAAGCATACCTGGCTTGCCGTCTGCACCACCCGACGGATTCTATTTCTCGATCGCGGTATGTTCTTCGGCCTGCGCCAAGTGCAAATGAACCTCGACCGCCTACAAGCGATCGACTCCAACACCGGTCTCTTTTTCGGCACTATTCGCATGTGGGATAGCGCATCCTCGATAAGCATTAACATGGTAATGCGTTCCTCCGTTGCCCCCTTCGTGCGCACCGTGCAAGAGGCAATGGACCGCTATAAACGCATGATGGTTCACGATATGGCAAACGCCGTCTCAAGTAGCACTCACACCAGCCAGCAAGTGGCCGATGCCAACAAAGCCGCCTTCATCAACGAGCTCGAACGTCTATCGAAACTAAAAGCGGATGGGCATTTGACCGACGAAGAATATGCCGCCGCCAAAGCAAAGCTAATCGCGCATTAACCAATCATCAGCGCCGAGATTTTAACGCGCAGCGATGCATCCATCCGATCCAGCACATGCGGAAACAAATGCTGTATGCGGTTGATGTAATCGCCAAACGAAATCTCACCTGCCAAAATCAATGATTCTAGCAGCTCCAACATCGCCGCCGACTCATCATCAATCCCCTGCATGCGCAACGCCGTTGCAAGTTGGCGCGCCGTCACCTCTTGATTGCGCTCGGTCAGCAATTCCGCACCGAGATCATAAAACCCGTCGACCTGCACTTCACGCACTTGCGAACGCGGCTCTTTTTTCCCCCACGGCAACCACTGCCGCCCAAACGTCAGCAACGCCTGATGGAGTGATTCAGGAGCAACTTCTTGACTATCGGTAAATATTGCCATCCGCCATTATAACAGGGGATTTCTTAATAAACCGTTACTCCACCAAAACCGTGCTTTCCTGCACGTTTCCAAGCCCAACCAGGGCCGAAATCTGGGCCACCGCCACCGTCAAACTACTGGGCAATGAGCCAAAATCCGTCACCTGATCCGCTGCCGCATACACCACATTTGGCACGCTCACCCGCCAACTGCGCAGCAGTGTGCTTCCGCTATAAATCTTCACATCATACCGCTCATCCTGCTCGAGTAGCGGCACATCGACATAATCGCGCAATCCCCCATCAATCCGTGTCCGCCGAATCCAGCTAATTGTCACGTCCCCACTGCCCGAATCACGCACCGCCGTAATATCCACCGGGCTATAAGGCTTCAAACTATTCGCCTGAATCACCAGCGTCTGTTCCGTCCCTACTGCGAGTGACGCCCCAAATGTCGATGCCTGCACCGTCCACGACTGACCATAATTATTCACCGGAATCGTAAGTGGCGCGAGCGCCGCATCGATCACCACAAACCGCTCACCCGCCACGTGCGTCGTCACTGCCACCTCCGTGCCAAGCCGCCCGCGCAACAACGTACCCAACCGGTAAACACCAGGGCTCAGCAATGTCGCATTTACAAACTGCAACACCTCATCGCCAAGCACCACTACGTTTGCTCCGTTAAGCACATCCGCTTCCGTCACGCTCGCCAGCGTCGCCGCACCAAGCACCGCCACATCCACCGTGTTCACCCGATCAAACATCGTCGTATCCGCATCCGCCAGCACACTCACCGCCGAGCCAATCGTCGCCGGCGTCGCAACATCCAGCAGCACCGTATCATTGCCACCACTGCCTTCATGCAACAACGTCGCACCCGTCCATCCTTCCGAAATCCCGCACACCGCAAATCGCAGAATCAGCACATCCGCTGGATCGTTCGGCAACGCCGGAATATCCAGCACTTCAAGCCGCGTCAGCGGGCTCGGCAACACATGTTTGCCATCCCCACCCGCCGTCGGCGCGATATATCCATCCCACGCCTCTGCCGCATCGATTACCCCGTGCAGCTTCACCAACCCCGGCTTACCAATTTGCACTTTATCCAGCCGAATATGATGCGTCACACTTCCATCTGTCAGCGCCACTAAATCCGCCGGCTCCAAACCCGCATACGTTACCGGCAATTGCAGCGTCACACTGCTGCGCTCCGCCCAACGATCAGCAAGTGCCGTTTCCGCCACCGCTTTTGCATGGGCCTGCGCCAACACCAAGCTCACCCTGAGCGACGCCGTATCTGTCGCGCTCTGCGTACTACGCTCCGCCGCTTCAATATCCGTCTCATAACTCTGCAAACGATTCAAAAATTGCACCTCCACCCGCGCAGGCAGCACCAAATCCTCCTGCCGCTCCAGCACATACGAAACCTCCTGCCCCTCCGCTTTCTGCGGCACACAATCCGCAACATCGACCGTCAAATCCACACTCGCATCGCGCGGAAGCGCCACCAGCGCTGCCGCACTTTCCTTGATGGTAAAAAAATACGCATCCATCAGCTGCTGCAACGCCGCACGCGCCGTCGCCCGGTCATGCAACACAAACCCATCAAGCATCAGCTGAATCTGGCTCACATCGATCTGCGACGCATCGAGCCCCGCACGTAGCATAATCTCCCGTACCGCCGCCGCTACATGGCTAGCACCCAATTTTCCTTGCACCCAGTGCCCGGTTACCCAATTGCCGCCGTCACTCCACACATCTAGTAAATCCGGCCAGTAGGGGTAAGGCCGCGCATCCCACGTCCACAAAAACCGCTGCGTCACCATCGCACTTCCGGCCCACTGGGTCTCGGTTGCCGCAATCGCCGTACGTTGTG
Source organism: Rickettsiales bacterium (assembly GCA_044225085.1). GTDB lineage: Bacteria > Pseudomonadota > Alphaproteobacteria > Rickettsiales > UBA3002 > QFOX01. The sequence continues at coordinate 4,149 of JBGAJE010000048.1, forward strand.
CCATGAAATCCACCCGCCCGCGTGAAAACCGCGGATACGCACTGCCCGATGAAGTGCTATCCACGAACACATTCGGCTCGTTCGCACAGCCATCCACGCTCGGGAAACCATACTCGCTGAACCAAATCGGCTTGCTCCCCGGCACCCACGAGGTCGTGTTGCTATCAGGATTCACGTGATAATTATTCCACCACCACGCAATATTCTTCCACGCATAAGCCGGCGCGAGCGACGCTTTCGTCGTGCGGCCAACATCGGTATAATACCAATCATACCCTTCGCCCGACGTCCACCCCGCCTGAATCGCCGCAACATCGTACCCAGTCTGCATTTCATCTGTCAGCGGGAAATACGCATCAATCGCCACCATATCAATCGACGACGACGCCCACAGCGCATCGAGATTATACCATCCCCCCGTCGTATGGTGATACTCCGACCAATCCGCCGCATATGTCACCTTAATCGGCCCCGCCAACACCGGTGACGTACCCAAAATCGACTTCACCGATGCCGCCAGCGAAACCAAATTCGTCACTGCCGGAAACACGCCAGTTCCACTCGTCACCGCCGTCAAATCCCGCAGTTCCGTGCCAATCGCGAACGCCTCCACCTTCCCTGCCACCAAGTTTGCGTAATGCAGAATGTACGCATTATACCCATGCGTTTTGGTGAAGAAGCTATTCACATCACTCGCTGCACCGCTGAGATTTCCCCGCCACGGTTTTCCCGCAATATCCATGAGAAGTTGCGGATAGAAAAAAATCTTCAAATTGCGCGCGCGCAGCTCCGCCAGCAATCGCAAAATACTACCGTCATCCGGCGTACCACCATAACGCAGCTGCCCCGAATCATTACCAATCTGCCGTGCCGTCGCGCGCGTAAAGCTTCCAACCTGCCAATCATCCGGCGTCGTCTGCACATTCGCTTGATACTCCACACATGGCCAAATTTCGCACGCCGCAATATCCATCGACGTGCCAAACCAATTCACCGCCACACCCACCCACTCAAGGTTCGGAAACGTTTGCTGCAATTGATCCAGCGCCACCAGCACATTCGCCGCGCCCTCTGGTGTATGCACGTTGAGCGGCACCTGATACCCACTTTGCACCAACGTCCCCGCCGCATCCGCACCGCTAATTTTATATTCCGCCTGTGTGTCATAAACAAACTCACCCGAGCCAGGAATAAGCATGATGGATGTCACCATCGACTCCACCGGCATATCATCCGCATCATCCTGCGACGTGCGCCGCGTCACTTCGAACGTAAAGTTCGGAATGCGATTTCCAAAATCCCCCATCGGAAAATCTTCAATCACCACATAAGCCAACCCACGATAGGCCGGCGTCGCACCCACACCTTCGTAACTCTCGATCAATGCATCCGGCAGCTGATCTTCCGTACCCTTATAAATTCGATACGTCCCCTGGCTCAAATCGAGCAGTTTCGAATCCGCCCACACCCGATCCACCCGCGCAAGTTCCCCCTCACAAATCGCAATCGCCAGCGTGATGTAATAACTATAAGTCGTGCTCGAACTACTCGTGCTGCGTCCTGCCACCCCACCCTTACCGGTGCGCACCGTATTCGTTGTCGCCACTTCCTTGATCGGCCGCGACCAAATCACATTCCCCGCAATCCGTACCGTGCCAAAGGTGATCGGAATCATCCGCCCATATGTCGAGGTCTGCACTGCCAACGTCTCGAGTCGCGCACCCTCATAATGGTGCTTCGCCGTACCCTGAATTGCATTGCCTGCCAACTTGCCGAGCACCGTACCCACCATCGGCACGCCAAATGCCCCACCGATTGCCTGACCTGCCGTTGCTAGAACAATGGATGCCATTAAACTCTCCTGGTGCACCGCACCTAAAAACTCGCGGAATCCCGAGAGCAAAAGTTAACGAATGGTTAATAATTTGCTGTTACATTAAACTTATGGCGACGGTTTTCATCCATCATCCCGTGCCACAGTTTCAGCTTCTGTGGCGGCCATTAGCACTTTGCACATTACTGGCCCTCGTCACCGCCTGCGGCGTTGTCGATTATTCCCTACGCAATATCGATGATTTCGCCAGCTCGCCCGCCAATAGCGATGCCGGTGCCATCTATTTCCATTACGCCGACGATGCCGAGCCCTATGTCGTCCATGTCAACCGCACCAATCGCGGCTACGGTTTCAAAACCGCGCTCTACGAATCCGATGAAGGCGATACCACCACCAATCTCGTCGCCACCCGCTCGAAGGACTATAAATACTTCATCGGTGTCGAAACCCGCTACAGCTTCTAATTCCGCGCGCTCCTCCAGCCATTTAGCAAAAATTTATATCCAGGCTGAAGAAACCCTAGCGTTTTGCTTACACGGCGCATGTTATCTTTATAGCGGTTCAACCCCTTACCGCAACATTGCGCCATGTCCATTCGCACCGAGTTTGCCTCCCCGGCATTTCCCAGCTATCTTGGGAAACTCGCGCTATTACTTGGCCTAATCACCCTCGCCACCGGTTGCGGCCGTATTGAGTGTAAAACCAACCGCGACAACTTCTATGCCGAGACCCGCAGCAGTAACGAACTCGGCGTCATCCATTTCAAAGACGATATGAACAGCGATCCCTACTACTCCATGAGCATCAAAAAAATCAGCCGCGGCTACGCCCTCCATGCTCCGCTCTACAACGACGACAGCACCGGTGCTCGCTTCACCCTCCAACACGACAAAGACCTAAAAACCTTTAGCGGCCTACAATTCAGCTTCAACTTCTAAGCGAGCGACGGTAGCCGATACACCCCATGCGTCACCGCCCGCCAATGCGCATCATACCGATGTTCCACCACCTTGCGCGCCACGGCATAGGCATGAATCATCCCAAGCTCGCCCGCCACCGGATAATCACTCACCAACGCCAAATGTTGCGGCGAGTGCGCAATCTTCAATAACAACACATCCCCCACCTGCGGCACTTCCACCGGCCGTAAAAACCGCATAAGCCGCTGCTGCAAAAACGCGGTATCCGGCCGCGCGCCATAATTGCGCACATCATGCGCTGTCACCGGTTGCTCTTCGAGCCGAATGCCGCATGCTTGCGCTGTCACTAACAGTAACCCCAAGCAATCAAGCCCGGCCGCACTCCGTCCCTGATGCGCAAACCGCACGCCCAAAAACTGCCGCGCACCGGCGATCACCTCGCTCGCTGTCGTCATAATGATCTTTCAAAAATGGATAGGGAAGTTGTCATTCCTGCGAAAGCAGGAATCTAATTACTTACTAAAACTACGAATCTGTTCCTGGCACTGACTTATCCGGCCGGAAACTGGTGCGCATTGCAGGCCGTGCAAATAACGGCCGCTGGCCCATACTCTTCGCATACCACCACACCACTGCCGACATGGTGACAATTGCCACCCCAAACACCCACACGAATGCCGCCACACCAGCACTCCCCTCAATCCCAATAATCGCCGCCGACACAAAGATCGCAATCGCCACCAAAAACCCCAGCAATTGCCCAAGCAGCGTCGAAACCTGATGCACCTTCAACGCCCGATGCTCCCATTGGTGACGGTGCGCCTGCTCACGCTCAAACATCTCAATAATCCGCGTCGCAGATCCCGCCAGCACCGCATCATACGCCTCCAGCACCTCCGGCGGTAAGGGTAGCGGTAAAGCGGGCTATCCTGCACCCGTAACCCCGCCGACAATCCTTCAAAAATGCTCAGTAACGACATAAAGCGATCATGCGCCCACCACCACCAACTTGCAAGCAATTCACCGCCAATCGCCGCCTGCCACAGCAAATTTATGAACTCCGTGTCGCCGACGTCTCCAATAGCTTATCCGTCCCCGGCACATGCGGCTCACCGCGGAAATTCACCGCGTTATCAAACCGGCTAATGCACGTATCCAGCTCCTTATCGCACCCCGCCACCGCCGTATACGTGTCCCCTACCGCCATCACCGCCGGCATAGGCAAAAACAGCCCAAATCGTCCATTCGCAAAATCCCGCACCTCCATGCTAAGTCCCGCATTCGCTCCGCTCGTAAACGTCACCGTCCCATAGGCGAAATACCCATTATCCTCCGCCCGCGCACTATCCGTAAACGCATGCGCCGCTTCCACACTCGTCACCGTCCCCGTCACCGTAAACGCCATAAGGTCAATCCCGCACCGCGCATCTCCCAGTTTCGCCCGGCAAGTGCGCGTATAAACTTCCCCAATCGTCTGCTGCAAGCGTGACGACAAACCTCGCATCTCCGCCACAAACTGCCCGCCACGCAGCGTCACCTCACCCAGCCAACCAGTCTTGAGATGCAGCACCCCCATCGTTGGGTCCACGTAATTCACCATGAAAATTGAAATCTCCGCATGGTCATACCGACCGCTGAGAATATCCGCTTCCGAAATCACATCCGCCGTCAACATCCCCTCAAATTCGAGGTTATCAACCGCCATCCCGGATTGCGACGTCACCGCGCTCGGGCTCATCCCACTCGCCGCTAAATAAGTATGACCATCTACAATAATATCTTTGTCATGCTCGGTAAAATAAAGCGCCGTCCCATCGCGTCGCGTAATTTGCCAGCACGTCGCCAACGTCGTCACTTCCTGCGCGAGATGGTCTGCCAGCGCCGTCGTCAATGATTGCATCACACCCTCACTTCAATCAGCGGAATATCAAGCCACGAGTGAATCCCATACGCTTCCAACTTCGCGGATAGCCTGTCCGTATCAAACCGCACCGGCACATCGAATTGGCAATTCGCCGTCACCGCCACCCCCGTGGCCGGTGCCACTGCAAACGTCACCAACCCCGTCGTCGTATCCACCGTCACGCCGCTCGTTTGCAACACCGCATTCTTATAAATCTGCACCGTCCCACTCACCGGTTTGTTAATCGTGCGCACCTCGCTCACTGCACCGCTGAGATAATGCTTCACCAACTGAAACTGCGTCGTCACTCCATTCCCCGTGCCGAGCGATTCTGCCGTCACCTGATAATCCGTCCAATCCTTAAACCGGAACCCATAAGCCCGCCCCTTGCGCGCCCGAAAAAACGCGATCAGCGCATCGAGTTGTGTTTTTGTTTTCACCCCATGTGCCACATTATACCGCGCGCGGGCCTGCTCCCAATTCACATTGCGCTGCTCGTAACCGCTCTGGCTCGCGACAATATCCGTCGCATATTCCGGCCCGCCCGACGATCCATAACTAATGTCCGTCGGGAACTGCACTTCCACAAATCCCATGAGTCATCCTTACTGTTAGTCAGAAAAACATGCGTGCGTCCGCGCGTCATGCACGGCACAGAACAACAAAAAATCACTGATGACTTACTAGACTTCCGTCCCTGATGGCGCAGCTGCAACGCGGCGCTGCTCCACCGATGCCATGTAACCTGACGGTGCCGGCGCCCGGTTCCCCAACCGCTCAGCAAACGACACTTCACCCCGCGGCGCCGTAAAGGTGGTGTTTTGCTCACCCACCGCATATTTCGTAGCATTGCTACTAAGGTTCGGCGCACTCGCTGCTAGTTCCTGCACCGTCATCATCCGCGTCGAAACCGAATAGGCTTCGCTCGTCACCGCATTCGCTAACGACGGGAATTGTGCCATCACATGGAGTTGTTGCTCCTTGTTCATTTGGTGGAAACCAAGTTTCCCACCACCGAAATGCGTTTTAATTTCTTGTGCAAATTTTTTATCCTGCGCTACCCGCAACAAAAACACCAATTGCGGTGTCACTGCACTGCGCGGATTTATACCCCGATCTTCCGCATCCAAAATACAACTATCGATGCGCTCGACCACTTCCTGCACACTCACTTCATTGCTCTTAAACATCGAAGCAACGGCGCTACCGGCCAATTGTCCCGCACCCATCTTCGCTACATGCAATGCACCAACACCAAGCTTCGCAGTACGTGTCGCCGCTTCGCCGAGATGCGCCAACCCACCAAGGCCAACAAGCCCGGCAATACCGACACCCGTGTTCACCAGCGCAGATTCACGATTTTCTTCCGCTTCCTTGAGTTCGATGTCTCGAATCACATGCGAAAATGTCGGATCGCTTTTCGCCACCAGTTGGAAATCGGCAACCGTAACTGCCGCCGGATCTTTGCCCAACCGCTTCGCCACGATATTGCGATAATAATTCGCACGCAATTTCATTTCATCCGAAGCATCGAGATGGTTTTTATACCGATCGACACCGTGCGATAAAAACGCACCCACCCACGGAATCCACGCCACAGCCGCAGCAATGCCAAGCAATCCCCAGCGCATGTGGTTGTTGCGAGCAATAGGCGTCCGCGGAGTATGCGGCGCCGAAGTCGTATGTGGTGCAGTTATAGCCATAGATTCCTTCACCCTAATTTTACCATCTACACGGCAAAACTGTGTGAAGCTTTTGTGACGATTAAGGATTTAAGAGGTTAAAACAGCACCCAGCTCGGTGCTTCAAAAAATGGCCTAAGCCATCAGTTTTTCCCGCGAAACCAGTGCCCCATGGGCCTCAGCCTGCTGCGCTGCCACTTGCAACGATGGCTTCTCTGCCGCCAAATATTTAGCTTCTACCGGGCTATGCCCCGCCGTCGGGTGCTGCACCTGTGCAGCCTCAACCGGCGTCGCCGTCATCGGCTTGTCACCATGTGTCGCCTGCACAGCTTTCTGCTTTTGCGCCACCTCGGCGGCAAAGCGCGTAAATGTAGGTTCATCCACTAACTGTTTCACTGTCTGCGACGTATCTATGCCGCGGATTTCTGCTTCTTCCGCCATCGCCGCATTAAGGCGGTTGTAAACCCCGCCACTCTTCGCCACCGTCGGCATCACCGCATTCAGTACACGCCGTTCAGCAAGCCGCTGTTCAGGTTGAAGCTTCGCAATATCACGATCATCTTCCTTGAGTGCTTCATAAGCATGCATCTCTTTATCTTCAGGGATCAGTGTCTGCACCACACCCGGCAATATCTGTGCGCCCATCATGACGCCCATATGCCCCATGCCCACTTCCGGCAACATCATCATCGCACCAGTTGCCAAATCTGAAACCACCTCGAGTCCAGCTTTTTCCCAGCTATGCACATGCTCTTTGTCATGCGCTGCCTTCATCCCGCGCATAAATGTATTGTTCGTATTACCACCCGCATCCTGCACCAAATCGCTGTAAACGCGCGCAGCCTGCGCCTGCTCCATTTTCGGTTTCAGCAGCGTCGCGCCCAGCCCCGCCAACACACCAACACCCACCACGGTGCTGAATATCGGCGCACGACCAACCGCCGCACCCGCCGTTTTTACCAATGACTTGAGCGTGCCGCCCACCGTGCTCTCATAACTATGAATTGCCTTCGCGCTTGTAATGGCGCGACCAAGTTCTTTCATAGCACTTGCCGCCTGCTTACGCGCAGCATTCGGCAGCCCGCCCGCCTGCATCAACGTCCGCAGCTCACCCGCCACACCTTCGAGATGCGCCGCTTTCGCCGCACCCGCCAAGCCATGGGCAGCAGTCGCGCGCGCAGCAATCGGCGCAAGCTCAGCACTCATCACCTCCGCCGTCGTCGCCGCAGCTTTCGAACCAAAGAATCCTTTGGCACTCCGCCACATGCTCACAACAGGGTTAACCGCCTCCGTCGCGAATGCACTGCCAACAGCTTCCATCGCCGCCGCATGCCGCTTCGTTGCACTGCTCAAACGCTTCTGCGCGAGCCAGTTCAATCCACTCTGCAATTGATTACCAAATCCCGTCGTACTCACGCGATCGATGCCGCGCGATACTGCCGCCCGCAATGGCTGCACGCCACGCACAATATTTGCTTCCATCCGTTGCGCACCGGCATCAAGTAC
>JBGAJE010000049.1:0-12145 GCA_044225085.1 Rickettsiales bacterium
AGAACATGCCTTACTCAATCAACACCCCCTTCCCCGGCTTGCCAAAATGCATAATATTCGGAGCGGTATGGAAAATCTTTCCCACCCCATGCCCACAATATTCCCGCACTACCGAATAGCCGAACGACTCCGCATAGGTCTGAATCGCGTGCCCAATATCCCCCGTCGTTGCACCGGGCCGCACCACTTCAATCCCCTTCATCATCGCCGCATAGGTCACTTCAGTCAGGCGCTTTGCCTTGGTGGAAACATCCCCCACCCAATACGTCCGGCTCGTATCGCCATGCCAACCATCGACAATCACCGTCACATCCACATTCACGATATCGCCATTCACCAATTTCCGCGCATCCGGAATCCCGTGGCACACGACATGATTCACCGACGTGCACACCGACTTCGGAAACCCGCGATACCCCAGCGGCGCCGGAATCGCCCCCGCCGCGATAATCTTGTCATGGCAGATCGTGTTGATCTCATCCGTGCTGATGCCCTCGCGGACCACATCCACCATATCGTCCAAAATACTCGCCGCCAACACCCCCGCCTTGCGCATCCCAACAAAATCCTCGGGGCCGTGCAGCGTAATGGAGCGGCTATCGAACATGGCGTCGTCGTCATCATCATTCATCATAGCCGCATGTTGCCAGATCAAACCCGAGGTTGCAAGGAGGGTTGCAGCTTTGGCCAATAGGCCGTAGAATGGTTCCTCAGCTAATATATCCTTGTCATTCCCACGAAAGCAGGACCCGGAGCGAAGCGGAGAGAGGCGAAGCCAATCTCCTTAATTTCAGAAAAGAGGATTCCCGCTTTCGCGGGAATGGCAAAAAAGTGAGTATATGACCCAAACCATCACCGCATGCCTCGTCATCATCGGCAACGAAATCCTCTCAGGCCGCACGCAGGATAAGAACCTGGCGCATCTCGCCACCCAGCTCAACGAGGTCGGCGTGCAGCTGCGCGAGGTGCGGGTGATTCCGGATATCGAGCCCACCATCATCGCCACCATCAACGAGGTGCGCACAAAATTCGACTACATCTTCACCACCGGCGGCATCGGCCCCACGCATGACGACATCACTTCCGCCGCCATTGCCAAAGCCTTCGGCGTTCCCCTCCACCGCCACCCGGATGCCGAAGCGGCTCTGCGCGCCTACATCCCCGCCGACCGTATCAACGAAGCCCGCCTCAAAATGGCGGATGTGCCTCAAGGCGCAACCCTCATCCCCAACAGCATCAGCGCCGCGCCGGGGTTCGTGATCGGCAATGTCCACGTCATGGCCGGCATCCCCAACATTATGCAAGCAATGCTCGCCACCATCCTCCCCACCTTGCGTGGCGGCCGCCGGATGGAATCGATCAGCATCACCACCGACGTGCTCGAAGGCACCCTCGCCGATGGCCTCACCGCCATCCAAAATCGCTATCCCGGCATGGATATCGGCAGCTACCCCAAATTCGTAGATGGCCGGGGCATCACCACCCTCGTGTTCCGCAGTGCGGATGCAGCAAAAAACGCTGCCGCCGCCAACGAAGCCCATGACCTCATCGCCAAACTCAGCGGCAATGTCATCGAAACCCCCGGGGATTAATCCCACACCCTTGCAATTCCCCCGCACCCGCGTTACCACAGCCCAAGTGCTCTCGTGGCGGAATTGGTAGACGCTGCAGACTTAAAATCTGTTTCGAGTAATCGAGTACCGGTTCGATTCCGGTCGAGAGCACCATCCCTTACTAATTCCCCGACGCCTTCGACATCGATTTACGCATCGCCGCCAGTTCCTGCGTCACGTCCCGCGCTTTGCGGGGGTCCATCGCCGCCAGCACCGGCGCCACTTTGCGCTCCGACATTTTGTCGATCACCTCAAGCAAAATCGGCATATCCATTTCGTTGAAGATATTCGCGGCATCACCCGGTTTCATATTCTCGTAAATCTTCACGAGGCTTTTAATTTGCGTATCCTGCTTCTCATTATACTGCGACACCACTTTGGATAGTTCCGTCTGCAACGTTTTCATTTCCGAGAGCTTGTCGTTGATCCGCTTTTCCGTCGCATCGAGCACTTTGCTCTTGATATCGAGGTCCTTCTCCCGCTGATCCAGCTCATCCCGCCGCTTCGAGAGGTTCTCGAGCAAATCGATCTCATTCTGCGTGAAGCGCGGCACCGATTCTTTTGCCTTCAAATCCTCGATGGTCGATAAATCCGTCTGCCCCGTGCCATAGGTCCGGTTCACACCCGGGATCGGTTTATCCTTTTTATAGCCCGATTTTTTATCGCCACCTTCTGCTTTATCGCCCTCAGCTTTTTTGTCGCCTTCCGCGCCATCCGCCGCGGCAGCTTTATCACCCGCCGCGTCACCGCTAGCCGCCTTGTCACCTTCCGCAGGCTTATCGCCCGCTTTCGCATCTGCACTTGCTTTTGCATCCGGCTTTGCATCAGCCTTATCCGCAGGTTTCGCATCCCCTGCCGCTTTATCCGCCGGCGCCGCATCCGCTTCTTTCTTATCTTCCGCCGATGCCTCCCGCACCCCGTAAACCTCTTTCAGCTGACGGCTGCCGATATACACATCATTCACCTTAATGATGAGCAGCAACGTCAACATCGTCATCGTGATCGGCATCAGCCGAAACGTGCGACGTTTCTTCCCTACCTTCGCTGGTTTACGCGTCATGCTTAGCTACCTGTCTCATCGTTGGTTTTGCCGAGCATGCTCATCAGCTCCTGCTCCGCCCGCGAGCGCATGCGCGACGTCCGCTTTGCCCCCTCCGGCGTATCGGTAATATCCTTAATCTCCGCCTTGGTCCCCAACCCCGCGCTGAGCGGCGATGGCGTGGCCGAACGCGTTGGTGTTGGCGCCGGTGGCTCCGGCACCCGTGCCGGACGAATCGGCGTCGTATCCGTTTTTCCCGCCAGCTTGTTACCCTTCTCGATCATATATTCGAGGTCATTCGCCAAAAAATTCGCCTTATCGATCTTATGCTGGATATTTTCACTAATGCGGTTCGTTGCCTTGTGAATCTCCGCAATGCTTTCCGTCGCCCGCGTGGTCGATTCATCGAACTCCCGGATGATCCGCGCCAATTCCGATTTACTATCCTGCAAAATCTTGATCCGCGCATTAAGCCGACGACAAAAAATCATCGTCGCCACCAGCAACCCTGCCATCATCAAATTGATAATCATCGAGAAGACAACATTCTGCATAATCCCCCGCTAGATCGCTCCCTGTTCACGCAATAATTCGCGGAATTGTTTAATGTCCTCGTTAATCGCAATCGCGATTTTATCGCCCACGCGCCCCACTTGCGCCGTCGTTAATGGCACTCCACCACACTTAATCCGCACCGGATCCTCCGGCATCACATCGAGCAAAATCGTCGAGCCGATCTTAAGATCCACCACTTCCCCGAGCGAAATCTTCCGCTCATCCAAAATCGCCTCAACATCGATAAACGTCTGGCCGACTTCTTTCCCGAGATGTCGCTCCCACACCGAATCCTGACCGAATTTTTCACCCATGAACATTTGCAGCAACAAATCACGGATCGGCTCCAGCGTCGCATGCGGCAGCAGAATCTCGATAATCCCCCCGCGCTCTTCCATATCCACGCGCAGGCGCACCAGCAGCACCGCACTATTGGGCCGTGTAATCTGCGCAAAACGCGGGTTGCTCTCAATCCGGTCAAAAGTAAACGTCACGGGCGATAGCGGGTCAAACGAAGAGCTCATATCGTTGAGCACGATGTCCGCCATCTTCTTCACGATATCCTGCTCGATCGTGGTGTAGGGCCGACCCTCCACCCGCGCGGGCTTACTAATCCGCCGCCCGCCGAGCAAAATATCCACTGTCGAATAAATCTGCGCCGAATCGACTGTAATAATCCCAAAATTCTCCCAATCCACCGCCCGAAATACGACAAGCAGCGCCGGCAGTGGAATCGAGTTCAAATAATCGTCAAACCGCATGGAGACCATCGACTCAATCGACACATCCACGTTATCCGACGTAAAGTTCCTAAATGATGACGATAGCACCCGCACCAGCCGGTCGAACACCACCTCCAGCATCGGCAGTTTTTCATACGCCATCATCGAACGATCGAGAATCGCGTAAATCCCTGAGCTACGATCATTTCCAGTTTTATTATCGAACCCCAGCAGCAGGTCGATCTCATCCTGGTTCAGTACGCGTGCGGGTTCTTCCCCGTCGCCGCCACCTTCCGCCGCGGGCGCACCTTCAGTGCCAGCCTCCGCTGCCATTTTTTCCCATTCCGCCGCTGCTTTTTCTTCTTCGGTCTGTTCCGCCATGCTATGCCTATGGAAGCAATCTATTTACTCGCATTTCAATCATTGCCCTACACGTTGTAAACAACGGTATTGCAAATAACTTGCCAGCACACACGAATCCCGGCGATCGATGCGTCAAAACCGCATTCTAGAGTCGGACACCCGCTCTTATCGCTAAGCTATTGTACGATAATTTCACTGAAAAGTATATCTTTGACGACGCCTTCTCCCACCGTGCCATTAAGCCGCGTCAGAAGTTCGTCCCGCAGACGATAAATGCCCGCCGAACCCTGCACATCCGTTGCCCGCAACTCCCGCAAATACGTATTAAACGTATCAAGCACGCGAGGTTTGTTAGCATCCAGCAGCGCAATCGCTGCCTGGTCGCGCAATTCCAGCGTTACCGACATTTTTAGGAAACTCACCCGCCCCGTCGAGGTGCTGAGATTCACTAAAAATTCCGGCAATTCATAATAAACGGGCTTGTTAATAGCCGCCGCTTCCGCCGCTTTCGCCTCTTCTTCTTTAGCCTTTTGCTTCTCACCGCCGCCCAACACGCCCGAAACCAGCACGCCCACGACAATCAAAATCACCACGAGCGCTGCCGCGGCGATGATAATCAGCTTTTTTTTGCCTTTTTTCGGGGCGCCTTCACCCTCTTCGCCCTCGGCACCTTCTTCGCCAGCAGCCCCAGCATCAGCCTCAGGTTCTTTTTCTTTTTTTTCTTCCTCAGCCTCGGCTTCAGCTTCCTCTTCTTTTTTCTTTTTCTTAGCCATGAACATCCCCTGTACAGTAGTACCCCGTTTGTAGCCGCCACCGGCAGGATTGACAACCCCTTCCCGTTGCGATTGGCCCCCAGAATCTAAAATCCCCTTATATGACACTATTTTGCACTTGGCATGGATCCTGCTTGTATCGGGTGAGCCGACAGGAGCAACTTAATGGATAATAGTATCTATATTGCCGTTTCTCGCCAGAACGTCTTGTTCCAGGACATGGAAATTACGGCCAATAACATCGCAAACGCGAGCACCCCCGGCTATAACGCCCAAAAGCTCATCTTTAGTGACTACTTACAAGATGATGGCAAATACAAAGACGCCTACGCCAACGACCCTTCCGCTTACCGCGACACCAGCAATGGCCCCATCCAACTTACCGGCAACCCGTTCGATCTCGCCATCAGCGGCCCTGGTTATTTCCAAGTCGATACGCCCAACGGCAAACGTTTCACCAAAGCCGGCAACTTCCAAGTGCGCGGCGACGGCACCATGGTCACCACCATGGGCTACCCCGTCCTCGGTGCCGATGGCGGCCAAATCACCATCCCCGATTCCGCCAAAAACATCGAAATCAACAGCACCGGCCAAGTCATCGTCGATGGCTCGCAAGTCGGTCAAGTTGGCGTCATGGAATTCGAGAACGAACAAGCCATGAAACGCCTCGGCAATTCGCTGTTCGATACAGAAGAATCACCTAAGCCCGCCATCACCGCCCGCGTGATGCAAGGCGCGATCGAAGGTTCCAACGTCAACGCCGTCACCGAGATGGTGCGCGTCATGGACATTTCACGCTCAACAACCAACACCGCCAAATTCGTTGAGGTCATGTACGACCTCCAACAAAAAACAGCCAAAGCCTACACCAATAGCCAATCCTAGGAGTAAACCATGCGCGCCCTCTACATTGCAGCCACCGGCCTTTCCGCCCAGCAGCTAAGTGTTGATACGATTTCGCAAAACTTGGCGAACTCCTCGACCACCGGCTTCAAAGCCGTCCGTCCCGAGTTCCAGGATCTGATGTACCAAGATCTCAAACGCGTCGGCACCAACTCCACCGATCAAGGCACCATTTTGCCGATCGGCCTGCAAGTCGGCCTCGGTGTCAAACCCGGCGGCGTTTCGCGCAACACCACCCAAGGCTCACTCCAGCCGACCGACAACTCGCTCGATGTCGCCATCCAAGGCAAAGGCTATTTAGAAGTCGAACTGCCCGACGGCAGCAAAGCCTACTCGCGCGATGGCTCCCTCAAACTCTCGGCCGATGGCACCATCGTCACCAGCAACGGCTTCACCGTGCAGCCGGCCATCACCATCCCGTCCAACGCCACCAGCGTCAGCATTAACGCATCCGGCCAGGTCTCAATCACCCTGCAAGGCCAATCCGCCCCGCAGGAACTCGGCCAATTCCAGCTCGCGACCTTCGTCAACCCCGCAGGCCTACAAGCCATCGGCGACAACCTTTTCACCGAGAGCGCCGCATCCGGCAACGCCCTCGTCAACAACCCCGGCATCGATGGCACCGGCACCATGCTGCAAGGCTATCTTGAAACCTCCAACGTCGACTCGGTAACCGAGATGACCAACCTCATCACCGCCCAGCGCGCGTATGAAATGAACACCAAAGTCCTCACCGCCGCCGACCAAATGCTCCAATCCCTCAATCAATCGGCCTAACCAGGAACCCTAATGCGCAATACAAAAAGCATCGCCAACATCGCCCGCCTCCGGCTCTACGCCGTGGCGATCGCGTTGCTGCTTGCCGCGCTCATTTCCTTCACCGCCACCAACGCCCTCGCCGCATGGCAAACCCCCGGCACCACCGACGATATTTCTCAACAACAAACAACCCCCGCCCCCGGCCTCACCACCTCCGTCAGCGAGCCCTACTACAAAACTCGCGGCTGATGTCAGCGCCGCTGTCGCCGTGCAATCCGCAACAACAAGGCGTCGTATCAAAGCCGGTCACACTCAACGCCAGCACCCCAACGTTCGGCACTCCTCCGACCACCCCTCCAAATCGTCATTCACGCGTTGCAGATTGATCCCACCACCAAACGCTGGCAGGCCCAAGCCTACGTCATGTCCGCCGGTAAAACCGAAATCGTGAAACCCATCGCCGGCTTCTACGGCGCGATGATCGATGTCCCCGTCCTCACCCGCCAACTCGCCCAGCACGACGTGATCGAAGAGAAAGACATCGCCATCCGTTCCTTCCCCGAGCGCCAACTGCGCAAAGACACCGTCACCGATAGCAAAGACCTCATCGGCAAATCCCCCCGCAGCGCCATTTCACCCGATCGCTCCATCCGCATGAGTGAAATCGCCATGCCCATCGTCATCAAACGCGGCGAGCCCGTCGAGATGACCTACGACACCCAATACATGCACATCAAAGCCACCGGCGTCGCCCTGGAAGATGGCGCCAAAGGCAGCCTCATCCGCATTAAAAACGATAAGTCCGAAAAAGCTGTCACCGGCCGCGTCGAAGGTCCTGGCCATGTCCAAGTCAACGCCGATACACTGTAACGGAGCCCGTATGAAACTGCGCAACTTGCTTGTCCTAGCCCTCGCCGCGCTGAGCCTCACCGCCTGCGGCGACACCCTTCGCAAGCTCAACCAAATCGGCGATCAACCGCCGATGACCCAAGTCCAAAACCCGCAAATCAAGCCGGATTATAAACCCCTCTCCTGGCCGCTGCCCGATCCCGAAGGCAGCTCCGGCCGCACCGCGAATTCCCTCTGGCAACCCGGCGCACGCGGCTTCTTCCGCGACCAACGCGCCACCCGCGTCGGCGACATTCTGCGCGTCAACGTCTCCGTCACCGACCAAGCAAAACTCGACAACGTAAACAACCTCGATCGCACCACTGCCGACAGCGCCTCCGCCCCGGCCGTGCTCGGGCTCGACCGCATTCTGCGCAAAGTCACCGGTTCCAACCCGGCTACCTTGCTCGATACTAGCGGCAAAACCCAAAGCGACACCACCGGCAAAATTGACCGCAAAGAAACCATCACCACCCAAGTGGCCGCCATCGTCACCCAAGTGCTGCCCAACGGCAACCTCGTGATCGAAGGCACGCAAGAGATTCTCGTGAACTACGAAGTGCGCGAAGTCTCCGTCCGCGGCGTCATCCGTCCGCAAGACATCACCTCCTCCAACACGGTGGATTCCAGCCAAATCGCCCAAGCCCGCATCATCTACAGCGGCCGCGGCCAGATGAGCGACATGGAACAACCACGCTGGGGCCAACAAGCCATCGAAACCCTCTCACCATTCTAGAAACAATAACCTCTCCCACCGGGAGAGGTCTAAATTGCGGAGCAATTTAGGGTGAGGGCCACTTCATCATCCCCCCACAAAAAGGAATACCCACCTCCCTCGCGGGAGAGTGGGCAACCTTTTTTCAGAAAGGCGGCACGCCTTTATGCCGGCTTATCGCGGCGCTCCCAGTAGTAGGAAACCGCGAGGAGGCACAATACACCTTTCACCCCCGCTATGATTCCCATCCACATCCAGAGCGAGTTACCCGTCAGCGTGGAAGCCTGGTAGAGCATGATGCCCGTAGCCAGTAGCGTGAAAGTGATGCTTAACCAACACGACGTCATGAAGAACGCCAGCTGGTTAGCGTAGAGACCGAATCCTCTCAGAAGAAACGCCACGATTCCCCCGAGCAACATCGCCACGAAAGCGATGATGTTCTGGCGGTTGACGCCTCCCTCGACCACCACCATAGCCATCGCCAACAGTGGCAGTCCAGCAGCCAGAAGGCCGAGAACATTCAAAGACAGCTTCTTAAGCATCGGCTTAACCCCTTCTTCACCACCGCATTGTGCGGTGTTGTGTTGAGACGAATCATCATCTCGTCGCGTTCCACTCAGCCCCGAAGGTCACCAAGAAAAACGCAGATAGTCCCGTCCATTTTATCAATTTCCACCCCTCCAAATATGAAGAATTCATGAAATCAGAAAATCCTTACCCACCCCCACTTCCCGGTATCCCCCAACCACCCTATCCTGGGCCAGTCAGGTGCTAGGAACACGGTTCAACACACGCATCGCGCCCCAAAGCGCGGATGTAAGATGAGGACAGAGCATCCGCTTGATGCGGATGAGGCGCGCCGCATGTCAGGTTTCCACGTGAGCCATCGACATCGTGCCACCATCTCCGAGGCAATTCGCCCCCCGTAGGAACTCACGTGCACCCCGAACCCCTGGCACCTGACACAGCCCAAACAAAAACCCGGCATTTTTCAATGCCGGGGTTTTTGGAACTAACTCATGAATGCAATCTATACGGAACGGAAACCTTGATCGCGTGACGCAAACCGCTGCGCGCCATCGAATTGCTGCGCCACAAACGTAAATAACTCATCATTCGCAACATGCGCGGATGGCATGACTTGCGGCTGCGCAAGCGGTGCGCGCTCAGGAATATCACCACCAACCAGCGCTTCTTTAATACTGCCGAAAATGCCGCTGCCACTTGCCTTCGCATCTTGGCTAGCTGTCGGGCCTGATTCCATCCCCAAAATCGACTTACCAAGGTTCGCAAGATCCATCGGCGACGTACCGACCAATTGCGTCATCAACTTGGCCATCGGCGTGCTATCAATCTTATCAGCAGACGTAGACATAAATGTCTCCAATTACAGTCATACTATACCACGAATCGTTAGGATTTGGTTAAAAGATTTATGACAATTGTATGACAATGGCCGAAACCTATTGGTTTCTATATATTTTCCGGTCCAACCTTATAAATAAAACACGGTAAATTATTGGAAATTAAGGTAGAACAAGCTTTTTTAGCCTGTAATTGTGAGATATTCTCAAGCCGAGCCCGGTGCACTGGCGCCCCATTTGGTGTCGGCCCCGCAATAGCCTCCTCCGCCCCACGCAGCGAATCCGGCGCCAACCGTTGCGCTTGCTTCAGCGACTGCTCCGCCAACGCATGGCTGGAATAGGCCCCAACCTGAATCCCCCAGCCAAGTTTACTCATCACCGTTAGCTTCTGCGCCGCTGTCGGTTTCGCTGATGCGGGCGACGTCGCACTTGGCGTTCCCACGCTCGCTTGCTGTGTCGGCACCGCTGCAGGCGTCGGCGAAGTCGGCGTAATCGACGCCATCGCAAACGGTGAATTCGCCGGAATCACGGTCGTTGCTGCCGGTGTTGGCGTTGATGGCGCAGACGACACCCCACTCACCACCAAGTTCGATCCACCCGCCGCATTATTCGCGTTCGCAACCGGCGCCGTCGCAGTTGGCGCCACCACCGGCTTCACTCCCGGTTTCACCGCCATCGGCGCCGTTTGCGATGGCTGCGCCGCGGTCGCCGTCACCACCGCATTATTTGCAGGCGCCTGCGCCGTCGCTACACTCGGCGTTTCATTGCCCGATACATCTCCCACCGAATTATTATTCGGTGCATTATCCTCAGCCTCTTCAATACCCGTTGGCGTCGCATCTTCCTTCGTCGCGAACATCTCATTATTGCTCGCCGCCAACACCGCCGCGTTACTAATTCCCACGCCCACCTTCTGCCCATTTTTCGCCAGCGGTAAATTCGCCGCAAACATTTTGCCCTTCGCGCCCCCGCGCTCAGCAAGCTGCTGGTAGGTTCCATCGAGCAGCTGAATCATCCGGTTATCGCGCCACGCACCACTCACACCGCCCATCACCACCCCAACCAATGGCCGCCCACCGCGCGTCACCGATGTCACCAGGTTGAACCCCGCCGCGCCAGTATACCCGGTCTTAATTCCATCCGTCCCCGCATAGCGCAGCATCACGCGGTTATGGGTATAATACGTCACCCCATCCCAACTAAACTGCCGCGTCTCAAAGTAAGGGTAATACTGCGGAAAATCGCGCTTCAGCGCGATGCCAAGTTTCGCCATATCCCGCGCCGTCGTATATTGCTCCGAGTTCGGCAACCCGTTGGGGTTCCTAAACACCGTTCACCGCAGTCCAAGTTGACGCGCCTTCGCCGTCATCATCGCGCCAAAGCTATCAACATCCACACCAAGCTCCTCGGCCACCAACACAGACACATCATTCGCAGAGCGCACAACAAGCGCCTTAATCGCCGTTTCCACCGGACTCGAATCCCCCGGCGTCAGCGCCAAATTTGTCTGCGGCATGCTCGCCGCATATTCCGAAATATCAAGTCGCGCATCCATCGTCGTCTTATGCTGCTCAAGCGCCTCGAACAGCATATAAAGCGTCATCATCTTCGTCAGCGACGCCGGATACCGCCGCCCATCCGGGTCATTGCTGTGATAAACTTCCCCCGTCACGGGGTTCATGACGAGATCGGCATAACGCGGGTCGTTCACCCCGCTCACCGTCGACGCCCCCCCGCGCCGATGCTTGCTCACATGCACGCGCTTAGCCGCTTCCGCCTGTGGAATCGCCACAGTCAGTGCCAAAAACAGCACCACCATCAGTTTAAAATAACGCATGTCACCATCGATTTTTAATTCGTTCTATCGGTTGTAACAAACCAACTTCACGTCGCAAGTGTTACTTCAGATTTATTAGCTGCGACATCGCTTGCGCACCGATCGCCATAAACTGCACCGGCACCTGAACAAAACCAAGCGACGCATAAAACGCCTGTGCTTCCTTGTTTTTCTGCAGCGCCGTCAGCGAAATCCACTGTTTGTTTTTTTGCAACGCTTGCTCGGCAAGTGATGTAATCAATGCCCGCCCAATCCCCCGCCGACGATGCCCATCCGCCACAATAACATCCGCAAGATGATACCCAAAGCAGCTCGAGAGCGTGTCATACCCAGTGTAAAAAAATAACACACCCACGATTCGTTCATCGACTTCAGCCACCAGCGCTTCGAGAAACACATCCTCATGTTCAACAAACAAGGCATAATGCAGCACATCCGTCTGCGTCCGATTCGTATACCCCTCGTAAATATTCAACGCATTGAGCAATTCCACCACGGCGAAAATATCACGCGGCTCAACACTCCGAATGGTACAGGATGTGGACAAACGCTCGCTCCTTGCGAAACCTGGTAGTAAGGTTACATACTAACCCGAAACTTTCAACACCGTCATT
>JBGAJE010000050.1:0-12072 GCA_044225085.1 Rickettsiales bacterium
GCCACCGTCGCCGAGCGCATTTGGTTCCGCACCCTCACCACCGTGCAAGGCGTCGGCGTCAAAATGGCGATGGCGATTTTGAGTGCGCTGACACCGGAACAAATCCTCACCGCGATTGCGGCGCAGGATAAAAAAGCCCTCACTGTCGTCAGCGGCGTCGGCCCTAAACTGGCGGAGCGTCTGGTGCTGGAGCTGAAATCGCATGCGGTGAAACTTGGCGCTGCCGGTTTTCAAATTGCTGCGCAACATGCAGGCGCTGCCCTGCAACAAAACTCCGGCAAGGCTGCAGCAAAAGCAAATGCCGCCGTGCGCAATGTCGTGGAAGATGCGCTCTCCGCGCTCGTGCATCTGGGCTATGGCCGCAGCGATGCGTTCACCGTCGTCATGCGCCTTTATCAGGAAGCGCCCGATGCCTCGCTCGACGTGTTGATTAAAAACGGCCTGCGCGAGCTTGCGGCATGAGAGAAGCCACCTCACCCGTCGTGCCAGACCGCCTCGAGGGCGACGCGATCGAGCAATCCATCCGCCCGCAGGCGCTATCGGATTTTACCGGCCAGCCGCAAGTCATCGAGAATCTCGACATCTTCATCCGCGCCGCCAAAAAACGCGGTGAGGCGCTCGACCATGTGCTGCTTTATGGCCCTCCCGGCCTCGGCAAAACCACCCTCGCCCATATCGTCAGCCGCGAGATGGGGGTGAATTTCCGCGCCACGTCCGGCCCGCTGCTCACCAAGGCGGGCGACCTCGCCGCCATCCTCACCAACCTGCAGGCGAACGATGTATTGTTCATCGACGAAATCCACCGCCTTAACGCCGCCGTCGAGGAAGTGCTCTACCCGGCGATGGAGGATTTCAAACTCGACCTCATCATTGGCGAAGGCCCGAGCGCGCGCACCGTGCGGATTGATTTGCCGCCCTTCACGCTCGTCGGCGCCACCACCCGCATCGGCCTGCTCACCGGCCCGCTGCGCGACCGGTTCGGCATTCCGCTAAAACTGAATTTTTATGATGTCACGGAGCTGAAAAAAGTCGTCGGCCGCGCCGCCGCGCTGCTCAAAGTCACCCTCTCGCCCGATGGCGCAAACGAAATCGCCCGCCGCGCACGTGGCACGCCGCGCATCGCCGTGCGCCTGCTCAAACGCGTGCGCGACTTCGCCCATGCCGCGAACGAGGACACCATCACCGCCCCCATGGCCGATGCCACGCTCAAGCGCCTCGAGGTCGATGCGCTCGGCCTCGACGCCTCTGACCGCCGTTACCTCACCTTCATCGCCGAGCATTATAATGGCGGCCCCGTCGGCATCGAAACCATCGCCGCCGCCCTGTCCGAGGCGCGCGACTCCATCGAAGAAACCATCGAGCCCTTCCTCCTCCAGCTCGGCTTCATCCAACGCACCCCGCGCGGACGGATGCTGACGGCAACGTGCTATAAGCATCTGGGGCTCAAGGCGCCGGCTCCGGTGTTGGTGCCTGAGCAGTTGGGATTGTTGGAGCAGGAACAATAGTTAAAGTATTGTTCTTATTTGCATTTCCTTGTCATCAAGCTGTCACATTCGCATGTTACAATAACTCCGTTCATTATAGCCTTCCCTCAACACAACACGTGTCTGGGCGGCTGTAGTTTGGGAGAAATGGACATGGACACTGACACGAGGCTTAACGGGTCTACGACGCTCTGCGACGCATTGGATACCGCACACGCAGCGGCCAATGCGGTGTTCACATCGGGCTTTACCGCTACGGAAAGGAAGGGGGAGATTATCCTGCGCATTGTCAACATCGACGATGCGGAGAGGTTTTCCACTGCCATGCTAGCCTGGGGTATACGAAAAGCCGGACTCCACAATTTCGGAGTTCAGTGGACTGCAACTGACGTGACTTTTACCTTCATTCTTCCTCAGTGAGGACGCGGGGGGCTGGCAATAGCCGGCCCTCCGGCCTCCGGGCATTTCCAAACCAATCGCTTTTATTCTGCATCGTTAGCTGCTAACGGCTAGCACATGCCCATGAATGCTTACATCGAAGGTGACGCCTTCTACTTCCCGCTGCGGATTTACTACGAGGATACCGACGCCGGCGGTGTGGTCTACCACTCCAACTACCTCAATTTCTGCGAGCGCGCCCGCACTGAGTGGCTGCGCGTGATCGGCGTGGGGCGGGAGCGGTTGCAGAATGAATTTGGGCTGATGTTCGTCGTCCGCCGCGCCACTATTGACTACCGCAAGCCCGCCCGGCTCGATGACAAACTTGTCATCGAAACCCGCTTGTCAGGGATGGGCAAAGTGCGTATGACCTTGCGACAAACCGTGATGCGTGATGAGACGGTGCTGGCTGTCGCCGATGTTGAAGTCGTAGCGATTAACATGGAGTTCGTGCCGACGGCCATGCCCGACGCGCTGAAAGCCAGCCTGCCGGTCGCGCCCATTATGGAAGAGAAAAAATAGCCGGTTCGCCGGTACGCGCATAGAAGGAGAATTTATGGCCAATATTGCCGCCCCTGTTACTGGTGTTGATGCTGCGGATGTCGCCCTCGCTGGCGGTACGCATGCGGCGGGGCATGATATGTCGCTGATTAGTTTGCTCATTCATGCCGAGCCACTGGTGCTGACGATTATGCTGCTGCTCATTTTCATGTCGGTCTGGTGCTGGGCGATTATTATCGAGAAGATGATGGCGCTGCGCAGCGTGAACGATAAAACCAGCCAGTTCGAGAATGAATTTTGGTCGACCGACGCGCTCGATAAATATTACGAGCGCGTGAAAAAGCGTAAAGCGAAACACCCGCTGGCGCTGATGTTTTCGGCGGCGATGGATGAGTGGTTCAGAAGCCGCGGGCAGGAGCGTATTATGCCGGGGCGTAGCTCGGGGGGCGATCTCAATATCTCGGTGAAAGAGCGGATTGTACAAATGATGGCGGTTACCCGTAACCGCGAAATGGAGCGACTCGAGCGCGGGCTTGGTTTTTTGGCGACGGCAGGTTCGTCGGCGCCGTTCATTGGCCTGCTCGGCACTTGTATCGGGATCATTAACTCCTTCCGCTCGATTGCGGGATCGCAGAATACGTCGCTGGCTGTGGTGGCGCCGGGGATTGCGGAAGCGCTGTTTGCGACGGCGATTGGTCTGTTCGTGGCGATTCCGGCGGTGATTGCGTATAACAAATTCAATGGCGAACTGAACCGCCTTGCGGGGAAACTCGAGGATTTCTCGACGGAATTCCAGATGTTGCTCTCGCGCCAGCTTGATAAAGGTAGCCACTAATGGGTGCGCGGATGGGCAGCGGCGGGTCGGTTTGTGGATGTGATGTTGGTGCTCCTCATTATCTTCATGGTGACGGCGCCGATGATGACGTCCGGCGTGACGGTCGACTTGCCGAAGACGCGCTCTTCCGCCTTGCCGGGGAATGATGAGCCGCTGGCGGTTAGCATCAAGGGCGACGGGCGGATTTATATTCAAAATACCGAGACGCCGCTTGCGAACTTGGGCAGTAAACTCCAGGCAATTCTGGGGCAAAAAACTGAGACGCGGATTTTCGTGCGCGGCGATAAGTCTATTGATTATGGGCAGGTGATGCGGGTGATTGGTGAAATCAACGCGGCGGGATTTTCCAAGGTCGCGTTGCTGACGGATACCTCCACCGTCCCGCCTAAACCCTAGCCGCAGCGACCATAGGCACTTTGTGCAGCTTTTTGAAACGCGCAGTCTGAGTTACTCGATCGCCCTGCATGCGGCGGTACTGCTTATTGCGGCGGTGGGACTGCCGATGCTGCTACCAAAACCGCCCGAGCCGATGCCGCTGGTGATGTCGGTCGAGATTATGCCGATTGGAGATATCACCAACGTGAAACCCTCGGAGAAACCCATTCAGGAAGAACAAAAAGCACCAACGCCGAAAAACACCAAACCCATTCCGCCCGTAGCGCAAGAAAAACCTAAACCGACGCCGCCCGCACCAAAGCCGAAAGAACCTGTGCCTGAGGAAAAACATTTCGACCCAATGGAAGGGGCAGATGAGCCAGCGCCGAGCGAAAAGCCTAAGCCGCCCGAGCCCCAGAAGCCCGTCGATAAGCCAAAAGATCAGCCGCAACCGAAGAATGAGGATTTCGCCGCGCTGATGAGCAAACTGCATCAGGAAGATGCAAAGCCCACCAAGGATGCAAAGGATAAGACGAATACCGAAGCGAATAAAACCCAATCCGACGCTCCGTATGATGCGAGTTTGCCAATGTCGATGAGTGAGAAAGATGCAATTCGCAGTCAGCTCAAAAATTGATGGTATAATAGTACCACTTCGGGGGCGAAAGATTCCCAAACATTAGCCGCACGCATCAAAGTGGAGTTCCAGTCTGATGGGACGGTGGTGCGTGCTACGCTCGCACCCGATCAGCAGAGCCGGTACAATAGCGATCAGGCTTTCCGCGCGGCAGCGGATAGTGCTCTACGGGCCGTACATAAATGCAGCCCGCTTAAAAATCTCCCGGCTGATAAGTTCAATTCCTGGCGGGAGATGGAGATGAATTTCGATCCGGTTGATGCGTTGTAAATCAATCTTTCTGTTTTCGAGTGATCGTTAACCACTTTCTCCTTGATCTTTTATATCGCTCGCGACATTCGTCATGCAGTTCATTGTTCGTTTGGGAGTCGTTATGCGTCAGCGCTTTATTTTGTCCCTCATTACCGCAGTTTTCTGCGCGACTAGCGCCCAGGCGGAACTGAAAATCGATATTACCAAAGGTAACACCGAGCCGATGCCGATTGCGGTGACGATCCTCACCGGTCAAGGTCAGGGTGATGCATCCGGCGGGGCTATCAGCCAAGTTATCAGTAATGATCTGGCAAGTTCTGGTCTGTTTAAGCCGATTAGCCCGCAGGCGTTTATCGAGCAGGTGAGCAATGGCGATGCCGTGCCGCGCTTTGCTGACTGGCGGCAGATCAATGCGCAGGCTGTCATAAAGTGCGTGTCAGCTTCCGTTTGTGGGATGCGCTGGGTGAACAACAGATTTCGGGTAAGGAATATAACACGTTCGGCCGTAACTGGCGGCGCGTGTCGCACCTGATTGCGGATGAGATTTATAAGCGCCTCACTGGCGAACAGGGGTATTTTGATACACGGATTGTCTATGTGTCGGAATCTGGCTCCGCCACCAAACGTATCAAGCGTCTGGCGATTATGGACCAGGACGGGGAGAACCATAAATACCTCACCGATGGCGGCGCGCTGGTGCTGACACCTCGCTTCTCACCGAACACGCAGCAGATTCTCTACATGTCCTATTCGGGCCGTGAGCCACGCGTCTTCCTGCGTGATTTGCAGACGGGGCGTGAGGAATCGATGGGCCGATTCGATGGCATGTCGTTCGCGCCGCGCTTTAACCATGACGGTTCGCGTATGCTGATGTCGATCGCGCAAGGCGGGACGACGAGCATTTACGAAATGGATCTGCGCAGCCGTGGGATGCGCCGCCTCACCAACAGTAACGGGGCAATCGATACCTCGCCATCCTATGCACCGGATGGGCATGCGATTGTGTTCAACTCCGATCGTGGCGGTAGCCAGCAGCTTTATGTGATGGATTCGAACGGTGGCAGCATTCAGCGCATCAGCTTCGGCCAAGGGCAATATTCGACCCCCGTTTGGTCGCCGCGGGGTGACCTGATTGCCTTTACTAAGCAATATGGCGGGCAGTTTTATATCGGTATTATGAAGGCAGATGGTTCGGGCGAGCGGCTGCTTACCCAAAGCTGGCTGGATGAAGGCCCGAGCTGGGCGCCCAATGGCCGCGTGATCATCTTCGGCCGTGAGTTCCCGGGTGGTGCCGGTGGCAACCGTTCGCGCCTCTATTCGGTTGATATCACCGGCTATAACCTGCGCGAAGTGATGACCCCGTCGGATGCGAGCGACCCCGCTTGGTCGCCACTGTTGCCGATGTAGCCAAAAATCGACTGTTGCAAGATTGTAACAGTTATTGGATTTCGTTTGCGGCGTTTCGAAGGGCCCCTAAACCCATCTTGTGTTTTATTAGGCACTATGCGAAGACGCACGGGCAAACATGCATCGGCATGGGCAGGTAAAACTTTGTTTTTTTAGGAGTAAATAAGATGAAAAAGACAGCACTAGCACTCGCTTCGGCACTGTTGCTCCTCGCAGCGTGCGACTCTTCCTCGTCCGACAATGGCGCCAACGGTGGCGCTGGCGGTAACGGCCTCGGAATGGGCAGCCAAATTCTCGGCCACACGGCTGACGGCACCTCGGTTGGTGATCGCGTATTCTTCGCGACCGACAGCTCGGTTGTGACCAGCGAAGGCCAAGCAACGCTTGCTAACCAAGCATCGTGGCTGAAAAGCAATGGCAACGTGAACATCGTTGTTGAAGGTCATGCGGATGAGCGTGGCACCCGTGAGTACAACATCGCCCTGGGCGAGCGTCGTGCAACGGCTGCGAAAAACTTCCTCGTGAGCCAAGGCGTACCTTCGAGCCGTATCTCGACCATCTCGTATGGTAAAGAGCGTCCGGCAGTTCAAGGCAACGACGAGTCGGCTTGGAGCCAGAACCGTCGCGCTGTCACGGTTATCGGCAACTAATTTCGCCGATTGACGAACAACGAACACCCGCTGGGGCAACTCGGCGGGTGTTTTTGTTTGTGCAGCGCACTTGAAGCGGACGTAAAAACTTGGTAGCCAAGGACGTGGCTTATTTTTCGGAGTTTTTCATGCGTCGCATTTTGCCGTTTTTGCTGGTTGCTTTCACCGTCGCGCCGATGGCATGGGCGCAGGAAGATGGCGCCATGGCCGACCGCATGGATAGGCTGGAGCGGGATATCAATTTCCTCCAGCGGCAAGTTTATCGCGGTGCGAGCACTGACCCGAATGCGGGTGGCGGCCCAATCGCGAATGGCGGTCAACTCGAAGTGCGGCTAAGCCAGATGGATGAAGAAATCCGCCAGATGCGCGGCATGATCGAGCAAGTGCAGTTTCAAAATAAGCAGAATGCCGATAATTTGAAAAAACTGTCGGATGATGTTGATTATCGTCTGCGTGCGCTCGAACAACAGCAGCAGCAAGCCGCGGCTGCACAAGCTCCTGCGCCGACGCCCGCGCCAACACCGACGGAGCCGCCGAAACCTGCGCAAGCGGCAACGTATCAGCCCGATACGGCCCCTGCTCTCACGGGTGGCGACTTCCCGAATGCAAACGCGCATTATTCGTACGCGTTCAAGCTGCTCAACGATAAGAAATACGCGGAAGCTGGCGCCAGTTTTGATGCGTTTGTGAAAAAATATCCAAAAGATCCGCTAACGAGTAACGCCTATTATTGGTTGGGTGAGAGCTATTATGCGCGCGGCGATTTCACGCGGTCGACAGAGAGTTTCCGCAAAGGTTTCGAGGTGAATCCCGATGGCCAGAAGGCGCCCGATAATTTGCTGAAGCTAGCGATGTCGCTCGGGCAAGTGAAGCGCACGAATGAGGCCTGCATTGTGCTGTCGCAGATCGTCAGTAAATACGGCCAGACTGCACCGCGCACCGTGCAGCGCGCGACGGAGCAGCGCACTGCGCTGCAATGCAAGTGACGGATTTGAGTCGCGGTTTCTCCGCACTCGAACCTGCCATCCCCGCGCAGCCGGGTATTCAGTTTATGAATGATTTTGATGCCACGCTTTCTTCTTTAATCGGATGGCCAATTGGCGCACCGCGTCTCGCCGTCGCGGTGTCGGGTGGGGCAGATAGTATAGCGCTGACACTGCTTGCAGATGCCTGGGCACGCGCGCGCGGTGGATACGTGGTGGCGCTTACTGTTGATCACGGGTTACGTGCTGAATCACGTAGCGAGGCCACGCAGGTTGCGCAGTGGATGCGTGCGCGCGGCATCGAACATCGTCTCCTCACGCCAGTGCATACGGAGGTATCCAACAATCTTCAGGAAGCTGCGCGGCAATGGCGTTACGATGCGCTTGCGGATGCGTGTCGTGCGGAGGGCATATTGCATTGCTTGCTCGCACATCACGCCGGCGATCAGCGTGAAACGATTGCCCTGCACCAAGCGCGCGGTGATACAGTAGACGGACCATCCGGCATGAGCGCAGTGCGCAACTATCGCGGGGTGCGTTTTGTGCGTCCGCTGCTTCGAACGGAGAAGCACGCGCTGCAGCAATTTTTGCGTGAGGTGCAGTGCCAGTGGATAGAGGACCCTTCTAACAGCAATGAAGATTTCGCGCGTGTACGGATGCGCAAGAAACTTGAAAATGACACCACGCTGCGTGCAACACTGGATATGCAAGCGGCAAAGCATGGGGCTGCGCGATCCTGCGCGACCATCAGCGCGCCGGGCGGCGATGCGTTGTGTCGTCATCACCGCTGGGTTTGCCGACATGGATCGCGATGTCTGGCTGGCGCTAGAACCCCGCGCGAGTGGTCTGCACTTGCTGACCTGCTTACCACTGTCAGCGGTGCAGCCCATCGCCCACGCGCGAGTGATACGGAACGGTTGATGCATGCCCTACGCACGACGCAGCGCAGTCACACGTTACATGGATGCGAAATTAAACAGAATAATGGCGGCATCCGTATCGCACGTGAGTTAGCACGTGTTCAGGATGCTCAAATACTGGCCGGCCGTGGTCAGATGGTGTGGGATCAGCGATTTAATATTTATTATGATTTGGCGCCAGGCATCACGCTTACGCTACGTGCCGTGGGGCGTGCGAAGGGATTAGGCGATCTCCCGCCCGCTTCGCCGAGCTTGTGGCATCTTGACGCACTGGCGATGCTACCCCATATCCCATGGCAATGTTCCGGCTTACCGGCGGGGGCGCGCGTCACGGTAGGGTTTGCTCCCGCAAAACCGCTTGCTGCGGCACCGTTTTGGTGGTTGAAAGAGTGACGTCATTTGAATCCTATCTATAAGGAAGCGCATGCCCCCCATGACCAAGAATATCGTATTATGGATCGGCATCATGATTGGCGTTTTGCTGCTGGTGAGCGCGGTGCAAAATAGATTAGCGCCGGAGGGTGGCGGCAATGTGGAGCGGCTCGCTTATTCCGATTTCCTTACCAAAGTTGAAAATGGCGAAGTTGCCGATGTGCTGATGCGCGAAAGCCAGGAATCAGGCACGAAAATTCAGGGCCATTTCAGCAATGGTGAGGCATTTTCGTTGCAAGCGGTGAATGACCCGCAGCTTGTCGAGAATTTACGGGCGCATCACGTGAAAATATCGGCGGCGAGCAATTCTTCGGGCATGGATTCATTTTGGAGCGTGTTTCTCACTTCCTGGCTACCGTTTTTGATTTTGATTGCGGTCTATATTTTCTTCATGCGGCAGATGCAGTCCGGCAAAGGCGGCGGCGGGGCGATGAGCTTTGGCAAGTCACGCGCGCGAATGCTGAATGAAAATACCGAGAAAAAAATGTTCGAGGATGTCGCGGGCATTGATGAGGCGAAGGATGAGTTGCAAGAGATTGTCGACTTCCTGAAGAACCCGCAGAAATTCCAGAAGCTGGGTGGAAAAATTCCAAAGGGCTGCTTGCTTGTCGGCCCGCCAGGGACTGGTAAAACCTTGCTTGCGCGCGCGATTGCGGGGGAAGCCGGGGTGCCGTTTTTCTCGATTTCTGGTTCGGATTTCGTCGAGATGTTTGTCGGCGTTGGCGAAAGTCGCGTGCGGGATATGTTCGAGCAGGGAAAGAAAAACGCGCCGTGCATTATTTTCATCGATGAAATCGACGCGGTGGGGCGCCATCGTGGCGCCGGCATCGGCGGCGGGAATGATGAGCGTGAACAAACCCTCAACCAATTGCTGGTTGAGATGGATGGGTTTGAAGCAAATGAAGGTGTGATTTTGATCGCCGCGACCAACCGGCCGGATGTGCTGGATACAGCCCTGCTGCGCCCGGGTCGCTTCGACCGCCAAATTACAGTGCCGAACCCAGATATCGAGGGTCGGACGAAAATTCTGCAAGTGCATCTCAAGAAAGTGCCAATGGGGCCGGATGTTGAGGCGCGCACGATCGCGCGCGGCACGCCGGGGTTCTCGGGGGCAGATCTCGCAAACCTAGTGAATGAAGCGGCATTGCTCGCCGCGCGGCATGACCGCAAGGTGGTGACGATGCGCGAACTTGAGGCGGCGAAAGACAAGGTCATGATGGGTGTCGAGCGCAAGTCGATGGTGATGAGCGAGGAAGAAAAACGCATGACGGCGTATCACGAAGCAGGCCACGCGGTCGTGTCGATTCATTGCCCGGCGAGTGACCCGATTCACAAGGCGACGATTATCCCCCGCGGCCGTGCACTTGGCATGGTGATGCGCTTGCCGGAGGCAGATAAAATCTCGTATCTGCGCGAGAAGATGTATGCGGATTTGGCTGTCAGCATGGGTGGGCGCGCGGCGGAGGAGATTATCTTCGGCACGCAGAAAGTCAGCAGCGGCGCGAGTTCGGATATTCAGTATGCCACGCGACTTGCATCCGCGATGGTTACGGAATGGGGCATGAGTGAGACGCTTGGGCCGGTGCTTTATAGCCAGGTGGAGGAAACACATCGCTCCCTACTGCGCAGCCAGGCGACAGCGGCGAATGTGGATGCGGAGATTAAGCGCATCGTGAATGACGCGCATGCGGAAGCGACGCGGATTTTGACAGAGCACCGCCAAAAACTCGAAACGATTGCCCTCGCCTTGCTCGATTATGAAACCCTCACCGGCGAAGAGATTAACCAACTCGCCCGCGGTGAAAAACTCACTCGCCCCGACCCGATGGCCGATGGGCC
Organism: Rickettsiales bacterium; assembly: GCA_044225085.1. Classification (GTDB taxonomy): domain Bacteria; phylum Pseudomonadota; class Alphaproteobacteria; order Rickettsiales; family UBA3002; genus QFOX01. Next base: position 10,754 of record JBGAJE010000050.1, read on the forward strand.
AAAACCGGTGCGCTCGGCGCTGCCGAGTAGCCGGAAGGCAAGCGAAGACTCAGCCTCTGGCGATAATACGAAGGTCTAAGTCTGCCTTTCTTCACCAAATCTAACCATTCATTTCATTGCAGTGCAGCGTGAATCGCGGTAGATAAGCCCCATGGGTTACAGGAATTATTTCGGCACGGATGGGATTCGCGGGACGGCGAACCATTTTCCTATGACGGCGGATATTGCCCAGCGTCTAGGCATGGCGGCCGGGCATTATTTTAACCGCGGTACGCACCGGCACCGGGTGGTGATCGCGAAGGATACGCGGCTTTCGGGTTATATGATCGAGAACGCGCTGACGTCGGGGTTTCTCTCAGTCGGCATGGATGTGCTGTTCGTGGGGCCGATGCCGACGCCAGCGGTTGCCTTCCTCACCCGCGCGATGCGGGCGGATTTGGGGGTGATGATTTCCGCCTCGCATAACCCATTTCAGGACAATGGGCTCAAGCTGTTCGGGCCGGATGGGTATAAGCTATCAGATGCGGCGGAGATCGAGATCGAGCTGCATATGGATGACCATGTCACCAACATGTATGCTGCACCCGAGAAAATCGGTCGCGCGAAGCGACTGGATGACGCACCGGGGCGGTATATCGAGTTTGTGAAATCAACGTTCCCGAAGCAATTGCGGCTTGATGGGCTGAAGATCGTGATCGATTGCGCGAATGGCGCGGGGTATCAAGTCGGGCCGATTATTTTGTATGAGCTCGGCGCGGAAGTGGTGCCAATCAACATTTCGCCCAATGGCGTGAATATCAACAAGGATTGCGGGTCGACGCATCCGCAGGCGCTGGCTAAGGCGGTGCTTGAGCATCAGGCGAATATCGGTATTGCGCTGGATGGGGATGCGGATCGGCTGACTATCGTTGATGAAAAAGGCCAGATTTTGGATGGCGATCAGCTGATGGCGGCGATTGCATCGTATAACCACCGCCATGGCATGCTCAAAGGTGGCGGGATTGCGGCAACGCTGATGAGCAATCTTGGGCTTGAGCGGTTTTTGGCCACGCAAAAACTTGCGATGCATCGCACGAAGGTGGGTGACCGTTATGTGATGGAAGCCATGCGCGCGCATGGGCTCAATATCGGCGGCGAGCAATCGGGCCATTTGATTTTGAGCGACTATGTCACCACCGGTGACGCACTGATCGCAGCGCTGCAGATTTTGGCGACGGTGCTTGAGGCGAAACGCCCAGCGAGCGAGGCGCTTTCCCTGTTCACACCCGTGCCGCAGATTTTGAAGAATGTGAGCTTCACCGGCAGCAATCCACTTGAGC
>JBGAJE010000051.1:0-11076 GCA_044225085.1 Rickettsiales bacterium
ATATCTTTCGCGGGAGCATTAAATGCAGCAAGCATGATGCTCAACGTCGCGAGTGGGAAAAAGCGTTTCATCCGCATCATAAGCCTCCAAGGGCGTGAGTGGCGATCCCGGAGGGAGTCGAACCCCCGACCGTCGGATTAGAAATCCGATGCTCTATCCAGCTGAGCTACGGGATCGCGCGCGCCAAGCTTAGCCCATAACCCCAGGCCGCAGCAAGCCCGCAGCATGGCCGCTTGGCTGCACCGCACAATCTCCCCATGAAGATGGCTTGCGACTTGGCCCCAACCCTGCTAACAGCCTCGCCAAACCGAGGAGTCTCTATGACCAGCGCCCCATTTAAAATCGGCATCATTCAAATGAGCATGACGGCAGATCGCACCAAAAATATGGCGCGTGCCATTGAATTACTGCGTGAAGCAAAAGCGCAAGGTGTGCAAGTGGCCTGCCTACCGGAACTGTTTTTATCGCCCTATTTTTGCCAAAGTGAAAACCATGATTTCTTTGCCCTCGCTGAAGCAATCCCAGGTCCCTCGACAGATGAGCTCAGCAAAGTGGCGAAAGAACTCGATATGGTAGTGGTTGCTTCGCTCTTCGAGCGCCGCACGGCAGGGATGTATCATAACACCACGGCGGTGATTGATGCGGATGGTACCTATCTCGGCAAATACCGCAAAATGCACATCCCGGATGATCCGCGCTATTACGAAAAATTCTATTTCACGCCCGGCGATCTCGGCTTCAAGAATTTCGACACGAAATATGGCCGCATCGGCGTGCTCATTTGCTGGGACCAGTGGTTCCCCGAAGCCGCACGCCTCACCGCCATGCAAGGCGCGAGCGTGATTTTCTACCCCACCGCCATCGGCTGGCACCCTGCCGAAAAAGCCGAATACGGCGAAGAGCAATGGAATAAATGGCAAACAGTGATGCGCGGCCATGCGGTTGCCAACAACGTATTCGTCGCTGCACCAAACCGCATTGGCATCGAAAAAGATGCGGATAACGGTGCGCTCGAATTCTTTGGGCACAGCTTTATTTGCGATACATCCGGCCGTTATATCGAGCACAAGGATGAGAAATTCGAAGGCGTGTTGACGGCAGTGGTTGATCCCGTAAAAGTCGAAAAACAACGCCAATATTGGCCGTACTTCCGCGACCGGCGAATCGATGCGTATGCCGCGCTGACCCAGCATCCCAGCGAGGACGCGTAATGGAAATCGACTATTCCACCTTCCGCATGCCCGCGGAATGGGCGCCACAGGACCGGATTTGGCTCTCGTGGCCACATGCCCGCGCCGATTGGCCAGGTAAATTCGCGCCGATTCCCTGGGTATTTGCCGAGATGGTGCGCGTCATCACCGGCAGTGGCCAACGTGTCGGTCTGCTGGTCAAAGACGCCAACACCCGCGCCGAAGCGATGGAAATGCTCGACCGCACCGGCGTTTCGCTCACCCTGGTCGATATGCTCGAAGTCAAAACCAATCGCGGCTGGTTGCGTGATTGCGGGCCGATCTGGGTAAAACTCGATGATGGCGAACGCATCGCCCTCGATTGGAAATTCAACGCCTGGGCCAAATACAACAACTGGCGGCACGATAACGAAGTCCCCGGTGCCATCGCCGATTTCACGGGCGACGACACGCTGGAACCCACCGCGAACGATAAACCCATCGTGCTCGAAGGCGGCGGCATCGAAGTCAACGGCGCAGGCACTATCATCGTCACCGAAGAATGGCTGCTTTCCGATACACAAATCCGCAACAAAGGCTTTGAGCGCGAGGATTATGAAGCCATCTTCGATCATTACCTTGGCGCGCCTCGCACGATTTGGCTTAAGGCCGGCATTGTCGGCGACGACACACACGGCCATGTCGATGACATCACCCGGTTTGTCGATGAAAACACCATTGTCACCGGCATCGAATCCGATAAATCCGAAGCGAACTACGCGCTATTAAAAGAAAATAAAAAACGCCTCCAAGCCGCAAAAAACGCAAAAGGCAAGCCCTTCACCATCATCGATCTACCCATGCCGCGGCCGGTGATCTTCGAAGGCCAGCGCCTGCCTGCGAGCTACGCAAATTTTCTGATTTGCAACAAGGTCGTGCTTGTGCCCATCTTCAATGACCCCGCAGACAAAGAGGCGCTACGCATTCTGCAAGCATGTTTCCCCAAGCGTGATGTCGTTGGCATCTATGCGCGCGATTTGGTATGGGGCCTCGGCACTATTCATTGCCTGACACAGCAAGAGCCTGCCTAAAACTTCACGCCTTGACCCACCAGCGCCGTATGCATCGTGTGCATCAGGCGCGTGAGGTTTCCAGGAGTTGTCCCCTCCGCCCGTGCGACGATGGCAGCTTGCGTATTGCTGGCCCGCGCCAGCCACCAACCTTCAGGGGTGGAAACGCGCACGCCATCAAGCGTATTGACCGTCGCGCCACTGGCAGCGAGCTGCTTAGCGATCGCCTCGATCACCACGAATTTACGATCATCTGGGCAATCGAGCCGAATTTCTGGCGAAGCGATAATGGGCGGCAACGCATCCACCAACTGACTCAGTTTTTTGCCTGACTCCGCAACGAGGCGAATCAAACGCAGCGCGGCGTAGATTCCATCGTCATAACCAAAATATTCATCGGCGAAGAAAATATGGCCGCTTGCTTCACCCGCGAATTTCGCGCCCGTTTCGGCCAACTTGGTTTTAATATGTGCATGGCCTGTCTTCCACATGAGCGGCTTGCCGCCTTGCGCCGCGACACGTTTGAAAAAACTATCTGAGGTTTTGACATCCGCAATGATCGTCGCGTCCGGATGGCGTTTCAGCACATCATCCGCCAGCAGCATCAACACATGATCGGGCGAAAGAATGCGACCCTTATCATCCACCGCGCCCACGCGGTCGCCATCGCCATCGAACGCAACGCCCATGGCCAAACGTCCGCGCGCAGTATGCAATGTCGTGCGTAAATCTTCGAGATTTTCAGGCTCTGCCGGGTCGGGGTGATGATGCGGGAAATTCGCGTCCACCTCCAAATAAAGCGGGATATGTTTTGCGCAGGCAAGCTGCAGCAATTTTTCTACTACTAGGCCAGCGACACCATTCCCCGCGTCCCACACAACGGGGAAACGGTCGAGCGCTTTCGTGTCGCCCAGCGCTTTCTTCAGGACGAACACATACTCATCAATAATATCAATTTCCTCGCGCTTCCCGCGTGAATGCAGCAGTTGATTTTGTTCGGTACGCCCACGCAACGAGGCCAGCTCGTCGCCATATAAACTATGCCCGTCGCACATGAATTTTGCGCCATTATGGTTCGGCGGGTTATGCGAACCAGTGATCATCACGCTACCATCCGCATGCAAATGGCGAGTCGCGAAATAACACATCGGTGTCGGCCCCACACCGCCATCGAGCACATGCGCACCAGCGCGCAGCATGCCCTCAATCATCGCTTCTGCAAGGTTGGGCGAACTCGCGCGCCCGTCACGCATCGCGACAAGCAATGGTGTGCGGGTCTGACACACATCCGCCACGTGGCTCGCGAATGCATGGCCGATGGCAAGAAAATCGGAAGCCTGCAACGTCTCTCCGACAATTCCGCGAATATCGTAAGCGCGAAAAAGCGAGGGGTTGGGCATATCCATGATACGCTACGCGGCGACGGTTTCGGGCGATGCCGCAGCACTCGCCTCCGCTGATTCAGCCGCTGCCGGCTCGCTAATCTCCGAAGCAGTAAGAGCTTCGGCACTTGTGCTCGCAGGCTCTTTCGTGGGTTTGGGCGCAATGCGCGGATCGGTGAGCGGATCGCCTTTCTGCCCAGCGCGCACTTGCGCGATGCGCGCGTCAATCACCGGAATGCGCAGTGACTTCAGTAATTCCCGCACTTCCTGCCTTGCCGCGAGGTGCGACATCGAGAGTGAGCCGGATTTATTCGTCTCCACCACATCAAGCACCGTAAGCCCAAGCAGGAACAATTCACGGAAAATCACCCGCTCCGAGAACCCCGGCGCAAGGCGGAAACCTAGGCGTTTTGTGAGGTCTTCCATCACTTTCGTGATCATACGCTTATTACGCGCATCGATGTTCGATAAGCGGTTACGCAGCACCACCCAATCGATCGCCCCGCCATCGCGTTTCGCGCGCGTCAGCTTCTGCTCCCACAGCATTTCACTATAAATGCTGGGCTTTTGAATTTGCATCGTCATCCCATCGACCGACGCAAGCACGTCGAGATCGACAAAACTATCATTGACCGGCGTAATCACCGTATCCGCATAGGAATGCGCCATGCGCGAGAGATGCGTATCGTTCCCCGGCGCGTCGATCAGCACGAAATCACAGCTAACCAGCAAACGGGCCAAGGCGCGGGTGAAACGCTCGCGCTCATCCGCCTCAGCTTCATCTTTCGTGTGGTAAGGGCTTTTATTGATAACAATATGCGCCGGCATCGGCAGCGTTGTTTTTTCTTTCTCCATCGTCATCTTGCGATTCTCAAGATAACGGGTGAGCGAGCGCTGGCGCGCATCGATATCCATACTGCCGACCTTGAACCCAAGGCGCAGTAAGCCGATGATCATATGCATGCTAGTGGTGGTTTTGCCAGAGCCGCCTTTTTCATTCCCGATAACCAGAATATGGCCGCGGGTAACGGGGGCAGAATGACTTGTGTTGCTTGCCTGTTGCATCGTTACAGCTTTTGTTGGAGGATGCACGTTAACCCATGCACCCCCGCCTGACAAGGATTTTACGATGCAGATTTATAACCTCATGACGCACGGTGGGCTTGCCCACGCATTAGTGCTGATTTTGGCGGTGTTGATGCTGATCGTGATTGTGCACGATACGGTGCGCTATACTATTCCCAACACTCTCAACCTCGCCGTGTTAGCGCTTTATGGCGTGGCGATATTTTTTCTCCCTATTCACCCGCTGAGCGGCTTAGCGGCGGCGGGTCTAACGCTCTTTATCGGCCTTGGCATCTTCGCCCTGGGGTTGATGGGCGGGGGCGACATTAAGCTACTCGTCGTATTGACGCTCTGGACGGGTTGGATCAAGCTAACTCTACAATTCGTCTTCCTCACCGCTATTTTTGGTGGGTTGTTGGTCATTCTTGTCCTGCTGCTGCGCGCCATTGCCCCCATGCTATTCTCCCGCAAAAGCCCCGGCACGGGACTTCCACGCTTGCTCACCCGTGGCCAACCGGTGCCTTATGGCGTCGCTATTGCACTCGCTTTCTTATATATGCTGCTTATCGGTGGTATTCCGGGCCTGACAGCTTAGTGCAATGTTTCCTGTGCCGGCGCTTCGCGCTCGACGATCCGGTCGCCCAACGCCAGCATCACCTCGTGATTGAACTCCGCGCCATAGATGAAAATCAAATTCATCACATAGAAGAAAATCAACGTCGCGATAAAGCCCGAAAGTGAGCCGTAAATCAGCGTCACTTGGCTGATACTGTTCAAATAAATCGTTACCAATGTCGCCCCACCGACCCATAACATCACCACCAGCAATGCGCCCGGCACCACGCCAGCGAGGGTCTGTTTGATATTCGGAAGCACATAATAAAAGCTTGCGACGATGATAAATAAGGACACACCACCAATATAGATAAAATAACTATGAAAAAAGCTCATTAAACTCGAAGGCACCTGAATATGGGTCAGCTGCGTAAAACCCTGCATAGCAATCGGCGCAAACACGAGTAACAGCATGACGAGTAGGATCACCAACGTAAAAAGCAGAATCTGCGCAATCGACATCAACCGTCGCCAGAGATATGTCGGCGGTTTGCCAACCTGATAGGCACGATTCAAAATCCCACGAACCGTCTCTACCGCCGAGGAAGACGTCCAAATCGCACCCAACACCGAGAAAGTCAGCACCCCCTGGGGCGGACCGGAAGTAATCTCCTCAATGCGTGGCCGTAACGCACGCACCGCATCGGCCGGCAAATGTTCCAGCAGCAGCGTAATAAACTGCCGCCCCATCTCACCTTGCCCAGCAAGCCCGGCAATCGACACGATTAATACTAGATAAGGAAACAACGCGAGCAGCGAGAGAAAGGTGAGGTAGCCCGCCATCTCCACGCCGTGGTTATCAGCCAGGTGATCGCCCGCCCGATAACATAACAATGCCCATTCTTTAATGCGCTTCCACATGCGGGGAGGTTAGCCTGCCATCTTCCTCACATCAAGCGCTTGCATTGTGAGAGTGAGCGATTAGGCTACCGCCATTCATTGTTGTTGTAGGAGAGCCCATGACCAGCACCGCCAAAGCCTCGAGCGCCCCGCAATTAAAGCTCCACGGTAAAACGCCGGACAAATGTGCCTTCTTGCTCACGCCCGAAGCACTCGCTTTCGTCGGCGCACTGGTCGAGAAATTCGGTGCCCGCCGCGATGTGCTACTCAAAAAACGCGCTGCCCGCCAAGCCGAGTTCGATAAAGGCATCCTGCCTGATTTCAATCCCGCCACCAAAGCCATTCGTGATGGCGATTGGAAAGTCGCTCCCGTGCCGGATGATCTGCTCGACCGCCGCGTCGAAATCACCGGCCCCGCCGAGCCAAAAATGATCATCAATGCCCTCAATTCCGGCGCCAAAGTGTTCATGGCTGACCTTGAAGATTCCCTTTCCCCCACCTGGGAAAAAATCATCGAAGGTCAAAAAGCGCTTTATGACGCGGTGCGCGGTACGCTCAGTTTCAAAAGCCCCGAGGGTAAATCCTACAAGCTCAACGATAAGGATCTTGCCGTCCTCATCGTCCGCCCGCGCGGCTGGCATTTACCGGAGCGTCACGTGACGATGAATGGCCAACCCATCCCCGGGGCGCTGCTTGATTTCGGCCTCTATTTCTTTCACAACGCTGCCGAACGCATCAAACGTGGCACCGGACCCTATTTCTACATCCCTAAACAAGAATCCGCTGAGGAAGCACAGCTTTGGGCCGATGTCTTCGCCTTCGCCGAGGAATATGTCGGCATTAAACATGGCAGCATCAAAGCCACCGTGCTGATCGAAGTCATCACCGCGACGTTTGAGATGCACGAGATTCTCCATGCGCTGAAAGATTACGCTGTCGGCCTCAATTGCGGCCGGTGGGATTATATTTTCTCCACCATCAAAAAATTCCATGCCAACCCCGCATTCGTAATGCCAGACCGTACCCAAATCACCATGGGCGTGCATTTCCTCAAATCCTATTCCGAGCTTCTCATCCAAACCTGCCACAAGCGCGGCGCGTTCGCGATGGGCGGGATGTCTGCCTTCATCCCCGTGAAAAACGATGAAGCGGCGAACGAAAAAGCCTTTGCCGCCGTGCGCGCCGACAAAGAGCGCGAAGCCGGCAATGGCCATGACGGCACCTGGGTCGCGCATCCAGGCCTGATCCCAGTGGCGATGGAAGTCTTCAACCGCCTCATGCCCGAGAAAAACCAGCGCAGCAAATTGCGTGAGGATGTGCACGTCACCGCCAAAGACCTCGTCACCATGCCTAAAGGCACTATCACGGAGGCTGGTGTACGCAACTCCATCAGCGTCGCGATTCAATATACTGCTTGGTGGCTGAATGGCCTTGGCTGTGTGCCCTTATTCAACCTGATGGAAGACGCGGCGACGGCAGAAATCTCCCGCTCCCAACTCTGGCAATGGCTCCATCACGGTGCAAAACTCGACACCGGTGAACTCATCACCAAAGCACTCATCGAATCCTACACCAAAGGCGAAATGGAAACGATCCGTGAGTCCGTCGGCGACAAAAAATTTGCTGAAGTGCCTTACACCAAAGCGCGTGACTTAGTGCTTAAGCTCACCCTCGATAAAAACTACACCGAGTTCCTAACCTTGCCCGCCTACGAAGCACTGGCCTAGCCAAGGGTAAATAAAAAGGGCTCCCAAATCCGGGAGCCCTTTTCAGAATCCAAAGACACGAAGTGTCTAGAACGGATGGCTGTAAACAGCCTCGAGCGTTTCCGTACCCGGGTTTTTGTTGCCCAGCCCAGCATTCGATAAGTGCGCGATTTGCACACCCACGCGCTGCGCATCTTGGAATTTGTAGCTCACTTCCAGCGTTGAGCGGAACTCGATGCCATAGCCCAAATCCTTGCTGGAGCCTTGGCTGTAACCACCAACAGCAAAGCCCGGCGAAATGACGAATGGCGCCGTGTTCAGCGGCAGATCCCAATAAGCGCCGGCATAACCATAAAGTGCCCCATCACCATTCACAAAACCACCAATCGTAGGACGTAAGCCGTTGTACTGGTCGCGGAAACGATATTCCAAACCGCCCATGGCAGTTTGTTTATCGCTATCGCGCATGATGGAATAAGCGCCACCATAAAGTGCGATATCGCCAGTGCCGGTACCCGCCGCCTGTGCGACGCCGGTGAGGGCAACAAGAGTGCCAAGAGCAGCCAAGAGAATACGCATAATTTTCCTTTTTGTTTGCGATGAATGGGGGCAATGTAGGCCCAAACAAAAAACAAGCAACCAAATTTATATGAACCATCGTTGCCGCGCAGTTATTCTCGCTTTCTGTGGGTTTACCATCACAAACGCCGCCTTTGCCGCGGATGAGGTAACGGACCATGTCCGTGCCATCGCCGCCGATCAGACCATCACGCTCGACGTCGCCGGCACCGCCATGTTCGCCGACATCGTCTTCCCGGATTCAGAGCGCGCCGAGGCGTGGCTCGCCACGCATCTGCTGCAAAAGAATATAACCTATAAACCCGTTGGCGATGATGCGGCCGACCGCTACGGTCGCCTCCTCATTAAAAGCGATATCGAGGAAGCCATGCTGCGCGACGGTGCAGCAGTGCTCTTCAGCATCGGCCATCCCCTCAAATCCTGGCAGGACGCCGAAGACGAAGCGCGCACGGCCCGCCGTGGCATATGGGACGAGCCAGGCTTTATGCTTACGCCCGAAACTGCCGCGCCGCACATGCAGGAATTTCATGTCATCGAAGGTACGATCACCGGTATTCACGAAGGCAAGCACGCCACCTACATCAATTTCGGCAGCGACTGGCACACGGATTTTTCTGTCACCATTCCGGGCCGTGCTAAACGCAGCCTCGCCAAAACACTCGAGGGATTAGGAGGGGGGGCGCACGTGCAAGTGCGCGGTGTTATTTATGAAGAAAACGGCCCGATGATTCGCATCACCCGTCCCGAACAATTGGAAATCCTCTAATGCAGAGCCGCAACCAATCCGCCACGATTGATTATATCACCCGCACCTTTGTGCGCGAGCCCGCCTGGCTTGCCCCCGTGCGCGCCGAAGGCGAACGCCGCCGACCCGGCATGCAAATCTCGCCCTATGAAGGCCATTTGCTGCATTGGCTGGTGAAAATGAGTGCAGCAAAAAACATCCTCGAGATCGGCACGTTTGTAGGTTATTCCACCCTCTGGATGGCCAAAGCGCTTCCGGCGGATGGTCGCATCACCAGCTTAGAATTTGACACGACCCACGCCAAAATTGCTGCGGCACATGTTGCAGCCTCACCCCACGCATCCCGCATCGAAGTGCAGCATAGCGATGCACATGTTTGGCTCGCCAACCAACCACTCATCCCCACCTACGACCTCGTATTTATTGATGCAGAAAAAAGCGGCTATGCAGATTATTTAGAGGCGATCATTCCCCGCCTAAACCCACGCGGCTGGATTATTGGCGACAACACGCTTCTCTTCGGCGCGATGAGCGGAGAAGATCCAAATGCTGCATCTGCAGCTGCAAAAAAATCGATGACGAAATTTAATGAAACGCTCGCTGATGCAACACGGTTTGAGAGTGTTTTATTGCCGACGACCGAGGGGCTCACCATCGCTCGGCTGCGCTAACTACGCTGCTGCTTCCTGCGTCATCTCAATCTTCCAGCCGCCACCCGGTTGCTGCTTCACATATTGCAACGCCAAGCCCTGCGCTTTGTAATGCGACCAGCGCAAGCGCGCCCGCGCGACCTCATCTTCATTTGCCCCATCGAACACATCCAGCAGTTTCGTAAAACCGCTGACGGATGCAGGTATGGCACCACCGAGTACACACAAAATATCAGCGTTATTTGGGTTCTCCTCCGTCACCGTCAACAAAATCGGCTGCTCAGCGATATGCCCATCACGCACGGTGCCATGCGGCAAAAAACTCGCAGGATCGTTGCTCCACAACGCATCGCTCATTTGTTTCAGCGCGGCATCGCTATCAAGCAGCATCACCACGCGACTGCCGGATTTTAGGGCCTTTTCCATTAATTTCGGCACCGCCCGCGTCGCGGAAGTGGAGAGGAGGTGATAGAACTGAACCGTTGTCGCCACGCTATTTCTCGTAGTTGTTAGCAATCCAGTCGTTCAGTAACCGCACGCCCCAGCCTGCCGCACCTTTAGGGTTAAGCGGCGTCAGTGGTTTATTCGCCCATGCCACACCCGCGATATCGAGATGCACCCACGGCACATCATTCACGAAACGCTGCAGAAATTGCGCCGCGGTGGTGGAACCCGCCTCACGTCCGTCGCTAATATTTTTCATATCCGCGATGTCGCAATTGATCATTGCGTCATATTCCGGCCCCATTGGCATGCGCCAGAGCTTCTCACCCGTGCGATCAGCGGATTTCATGAGCGCGTCGCACATCTTATCGTTATTGCTAAACATGCCCGCGCGATGCGAGCCGAGGCTGACGAGAATCGCTCCCGTCAAGGTCGCGAGATCCAGCATGCATTGCGGCTTGAAACGGTCCTGACAATACCACAACGCATCGGCCAACACGAGGCGGCCTTCGGCGTCGGTATTAAGCACCTCAATCGTTTGGCCGGACATGGAAGTCACCACATCGCCAGGGCGCTGCGCATTACCGTCAGGCATGTTCTCAACCAGGCCGACGACGCCGACCGCATTCACTTTCGCATTCCGTGCAGCAAGGGCGCGCATAGTGCCGATCACCGTAGCTGAGCCGCCCATGTCCCACTTCATCTCTTCCATGCCACCAGCCGGTTTGATGCTGATGCCACCGGTGTCAAATGTGACCCCTTTACCGATTAATGCGACAGGCTTCTGGCCCTTCTTTCCGCCATGCCATTG
>JBGAJE010000052.1:0-11200 GCA_044225085.1 Rickettsiales bacterium
AGGGTAAGCTCTTTTTCAATTTCGTTTGAGGCGCTATCGTAAGGATCGAAGAATTTAGAAGAGCCGCTTAGCAGATAGCCGCGCTGACCCGCTTCGAAATTAATAAGTTGAGTAAGCATGACCCTTGCGTGACGCAGGATTTCGTAAGAATGGATGACCCATTTATTGCGTTGGTCACTAAGATGGGCTTGGCGATAGATGACGGCACTGAAAATCGTCAATAGCAGGCACGACACCACGAACATCGCGATGAAATATCTTTTTGTCGGCGTCAGCTGACTGAACATGCGGACGGATCTTCCCCCAAAAGACAGGGGCGAGAGAAACTCCCGCCCCTGGTATCGGTCTACTGATTAACGGCGCAGCAGTGCACCCAACAAAAAGCCAAGGCCAAGCGCAATCACGCTCGATTCAACCGGCTTGCGGTGGATGCGGTTGCTGACCGTATCGGCAGCATGGTGGATTTCATCCGATGCGGTATCGATCGCGTGGCGGACTTTGCTGCTGGCGCGGCTTGCGACATCGCGCAAGTCAGCCTTCAGCTCATGAACACCGGCTTTGACATCGGATTTGAGGGCGCGAGCGTCGGTTTTCATTTCCCGAGCGTCGCTCTTCAGGTTCTTAAGGTCATTGGAAGTATTTTCTTTGGTTGCCGTAAACATAGAAGTCTCCTTTGGTTTTTAATAAGTTTAGTGTTGGGTGACGTAGTCAATTTCTACTTCAACACGGCGGTCTTTCTGTAGGCACTCGATGAGTTTCGAACGTTTCATGTTCGGGCATTGTGTGACGGGAACCGTGTCGCCCAACCAACGGGTTTCAGTGTTGGGGAGAGTGATGATGTTATGCTGCAGCAAATAGCTTTGGACCGACTGGGCACGTTTTTGCGAGAGTTTCTCGTTGTACGACGTGCTGCCAATGCGGTCGGCATAGCCAACGATGCGGGCATCTTTGAAAGTGGAATCGGCTTTAATGGCGGCCGTTAGCGTATTGAGTTTATCAACGGCTTCAGGCGTCAAATTCGATTTGTTAAATTCGAAATAGATGGTGCGGGCTTCTTTATCGAGGCTCGACACACTGGTTTTTACTGGCGGTATGACAGCGACGGGCTTGGGTGCGGGCGGTGGGGTAGGCGCGCATTCATCGCCGCTGGTGTTGGTGTCGCTGCGCACGCAGTTGGCGAAGCTGTTAGTAACGATTTGGCCGCGTGAATCATGAGTGACGCTGCGGATATCATTTGCATAGCCGCTGGTGCCGATGGCGGAAACCAGGAGCACGGTGGCGAGAGCTGTGCTAAGGCGAAATTTATTTGTCATAGAAGACCCCTTTTTTGGTGAACGTGGTGACTCTTTGAGAATTCGCAGAGCCGCTATAAAGAAACGATAGGTATAAAGTTTTCTAAATGTAAATCATGCGACAGTAAAGCCGCACGCCTTACTTTCAGGCGGCGCTGGCGACCGGTGCATCAAGATGTTCCATGCGGTAGCCGACACCGGGTTCAGTAACAATCAAGGTCGGGGAGGAGGCGTCCTTCTCGATTTTTTCGCGTAGCTGGCCAACATAGACGCGCAGGTATTGCGTATCGTCGGCATGGGCAGGACCCCAAACTTCGCGCAGGATTTGTTTATGGGTGAGCATTTTCCCGCGGTTGACGATGAAATAGCGCATGAGCTCGTATTCCTTCGGTGTAAGCGCGATTTTTTTATCGTTGAGGAAAACTTCGTGGCGGACGAGGTCCATCCGCACAGCGCCGTTGCGTAGTTCGGGCTCACCGGCTTCTTTGACAACCGATTTACGGAGGTTGGCTTGAATGCGCGCCATCAATACATCGGCATTGAAGGGCTTGATGATGTAATCATCGGCACCGGCGTTAAGGGCGGCGACGACTTCATCGTCATTGCTGCGCACGGTGAGGACGACGATCGGCACTTGCGACCATTCACGGATGCTGGTGATGACTTCTTTCCCATCCATATCGGGTAGGCCGAGATCGAGCAGGATGAGATCGGGTTTGATGGAAGTACTCATCCGGAGGGCTTGTTTGCCGGTATCGCTTTCCTCGATTTTGAAGTCCGAGGCATCGAGATAAATATTCAGCATGCGGCGGATTTGCGGTTCGTCATCAACAATCAGAATCGTATTTTTCTTGGAACGCATGGGAATCTCCAGGTTAATGAGAAAAAATATTATAAAGAATGATGATCGGGATAGGAATGCCAATCAGCCAGAGAAGAACGCTTTTCATAAAGCCAACCTTTTCGGGTGTAAGATGATTTGTTCTTGTGCCTATGGTGTAGCGCTTGCTTTATAAAAATAGGATGTGAGAGAATAAAGAAACCATAAAGGGAGCATAAAGACGGATAATTTTTTCAAATATTCCAGATTATTAAAGATTGAACTTCATGTGGTTTTATTTGCGTTGGGCTGGGGGTTGTGGTAATAATAAAAACAGACCGCACTCATGCGGCGCTACTCGGCCAGGCGTTTGAAGTCATCACATCACGAGGTGATATGAAGCGTGTGCCGTTATTTTTCCGTACCGTGTACGATGAAGAAGCGCTTGATGATTGTTTCCACGATTTGATTCATGCCCGCATGTCCGATCAGGACAAAATCGAAGTTGGGTGTTTGATCCAGTATTTCATGATTCTCAAGAGTAATGGGCGGATCGATTTGCCGATCGATATCACAAAACATCGCCAGGGTGAGGGGCCGGATTTTACGATCTGTGCGAGCGATGGGTTGTTCGGCGTTGAGATGACCAAGGTGACGACGGCGGATTATCAAGTTTGGCTGAAGCGGCGGCTGAATTATCGCCCGGTGCGGGATTTGGCGGCCTATCAGAATCATCGACCGGAGCAGCGGGTGGGCGATTTGGCGCGGCTGCGCGTGCTGCGCAAGAATTTCAAGATCGGAAATTACTTCGCTTGCGTGCCGGATATGGCGGCGTGTGATTTGGTGCTGGAGGAAGACGGCGACTGCTCGATGGATATCGATGTGCTGATGGCGCGGTTAAAACGCGTGGTGTCGCAGGTGAATTACCAGCGTTTTCGGCGGATTTCGATGTTATCGGGTTCGGTGCTCTATTACGCGATCAATACGCCGGAAGCCGAAGTGCTTTATGCACCAGAGATTCGCCCAGTTTGGCTCAAACCGCAACGGGCGATGTTCGAAACGCCGCCCAGTGAGATGTGGCATTGAATGGCGTGATTACGCCTTGGTGCGCATGAATTTGGGAAGCCAGTCTTCGAGTTTGCCGAAGGTGGTACGCGCTTTTGCTTTCGCTTTTTCGATTTGCATGACGTTTTCGATCCGGCGGCGGAGGAAGGCTTCGGTTTCGCTTAGGTCGGGCGTAGTGTCGTCCAGCCAAACGGTGACGGTGGTGGTGTAAACTTTCGAGAGCAGTAGGCGTTTGGTGTAAAAATTATAATCGGTGCTGGTATCGCCAGCCGCACGCCAGATGGCGTCGACCGTGGCATAGAGGCTATTGAGCGCATCGCTTGCGTGCCACGGCATCGCGTAGACAGCTGCGGCGCGGCGGACGGCTTCACGATTGGCGGCTTGGGCGCGCAGGCGAACCATCACGGCGGTGGCGATACGTTCGCGGATTTTCATGCTGGGGAGATCATAATCGCGCTCGAGGGCAGCGACCATTTGTTCGTCGGCGCGGCGGGTGAAGTAATTCACGGCGTCGATCACCCCGTTGGGGAAGGCGCGTTTGACATCGAAATCTGTAAGGCCGATCGCTTTGGCGGATTTTTCGAGCGTACCAAGTGTCCAGCCATCGAACACGATGTTGGGGAGGGCGGCATCGAGGATTTGGTTTTTGAAGTCGTTCATGGGGGAAAACTAGGGGAAAATTGGGGGAAAGGCTAGTTTGTTCTCGAAGTGAGAGAGGAAAAGAGAGGAATGAAAGGGATAAGAAGGGCTATTTTACGGCGCTTAGACCCTTGCGCGTCGGCATGCCGCGGACGATACGGTCCATAGGGAGCATGATGGAAACGACGGTGCCGCGGCGGCGGATGGAATCGACGATCACCCGACCGCCATGACGCTCGGCGAGCTCCTTAGCAAGCGAAAGGCCGAGGCCGATGCCGCCGGATTCGATATGATAATAGGTGGAATCGGTGGCGAGGGCGGTGCGGATGGATTCGAGCTGAGCGGCGGTGATGCCTTCGCCACTATCCCGCACGCTGATGATGCAGCCGTCGCCCGGTTGAAGGCGGACGCTGAGAGAAACTTCGCCGCCGTCTTTCGAATGACGGAGGGCATTGGCCATCAAATGCGAAATGGCGCAGAGGATTTTAGAGCGATCGCCTTGGATTTCGAGTTCACCCAGTGGGCAGTCGAGCTTGAGGTGCTGCTCGCGCGCGAAGGCATTGTGGGAATGGATTTCGATGACTTCTGTCAGCAAATCGGAGAGAAAAAATTCTTGCTCCTCCAGTGCGAGGCTATCGGATTCCATGCTGGCGATTTCGAGCAGGTCGTTGATTTTGCCGAGTAGGGTGGTGCCGGAATCGTGGATGTGTTTGGCATATTCTGCGTAAGTAGTGTTCTCGAGCTCGCCGAAAACGCCGGATTTCATCATCTGCGAGAAACCCATGATGGCGTTGAGCGGCGTGCGCAATTCATGACTCATGCTGGAGAGGAAGGCACTGCGGCCGCGGTCGCTGAGGGCGAGGGCGGATTCGGTTTGGGCGAGGGCTTCCTCGAGTGCTTTTTGTTCGGTGAGGTCACGGAAGAGGACCATTGTGCCGGGTTGGCGGGCAGAGGGGGCCTTGATGTCGATCATTAGCCAGCGCCATTCGCCATCGGTGCTGATGCGTTGCGCTTGAACGAGGCAGCGGCCGTCGGTGCCTTGGGTGGCGGCGAGCAGCGCTTCATTGGCGGCATATTGATGGGTGTGGTGGATGGAGTGAATCCAATCATGACCGGCGCATTCACCGGTGGAGAGGCCCGTGACGCGCTCGAAATTGGCGGAGAACATGCTGAAGCCTGCATCTTCATCCCACACGCCGAAGGCATGTTCGCCATCGACACTGAGGCGTTGGAGATAGGTGTTGATGGGAGCGGGTGCCGGTGCGGCGGTGATTTCTGCGGGGGCCGGTGTTGGCTCGGCTTCCTGTGCGGGACCCGCGGCAACTTCTGCGGTTGCGGCAGTGATGGTGGCCTCAGCGAGCGGCGCGCGGAAAATCACGGCGGCGGTGCGCAGGGCATGGATCGTATAATGATGCTGCGGAGCAGTGACGGTGGCAGTTGCGGCACGGTAGGAAGGCGACTGTCCAGCCCGGTAGAAGTCGCGGATAAAATAAAGCCAAAGCATTCAACCACTCATTACTTCATTGCTACATGAAGTGTTAGCGGCGGCTATTTGGAAAACCAAAGAATTCTACGATTGTGCGACCCAAGTAATCATTCGGGTGATTACTGCGGCATGGATGCCACAATAGGTTGTGGTCAAAGTGGATAAATCTGTGGATATGTGGAAAGGATATCAGAAAAAACGCGTGGGTACGCTGCCGCGAGCATCGGGTCGAGCTTGCCCGCTTTATCGAGCGCATATAAATCATCGCACCCGCCGATATGCTGTCCGTTGATGAAAATCTGAGGCACGGTGCGGCGACCGCCAGCTTTTTTTATCATCTCTTCGCGCGCTGCATCATCTTCCGCGTTGATTTCCTGAAAGCTCTGGCCTTTGCGCTTAAGCAAATCTTTCGCGCGGACGCAGTAGGGGCAATAGCTGGTCGTGTAGATGGTGATGTCGGTCATGATGGTCTCCGATTTCGGCTGATAAGTAAGATATAGGGCACGGAAAAATAATTTCCAGCCCCCAGAGCATCTCCTCGCATTCGCAATCAGCTTAGCTGTAGGTGAACATATCCACTGACAGATCCGACGGATGCACCCCGACGAGTGTAATCGTCGAATGATCCGGGCCATACATATCGAGCACCGTTGCGACCTGGCCATTGTATGTGGTCTCGGTCGCATGGTTGATCATGTCCTGGGCCATGGCTTGGGTGAAGGTTTCTGTCGTCAGATGGTTACCAGTCAGTAACCCTCCACCACTCGTAACCGAAAGCACGTTAGTGATGTGGAGCGCGTCTTCCCCTTTGGTGAAGTCGAGAATGACATCATGGTACTCAGGTAAATTGCTGCCATCGGCTGCAACAGAGCGGCCCATGTCGTAGTTATAATCGGTGATGTTATCAAGCGGGTTGAATACGAACGTATCGTGTCCCGCGCCACCGCTGAACGTATCATTCCCAGCGCCACCTTGCAGCGTGTCGTTGCCAGCAAAGCCATTGAGCGTTTGGTCAACGGCGAGAACCTCGCCCACGTGGCCGCTGCCCATAGCACCGATAATTTTCGATGCCGCGAGCGAATCGTCACCATCCGAGCCATTCAGAACAGGATCATTCGAGACAATGGCAACCGACTCCAGCGGGGCTTGTGGCGTACCGAAAATAAAATCACTCGCATCAAGCGATACGCCTGACGCGGTGAGCAGCGTATGGCCATGGTAAACTACATTGCCGCCTTCAATGGAGAAATCATCCACCCCCAGGCCGGTGACATCACCGCCACCCAGATGGCTGACATCGATTTTATCTTCACCTTTGGTAAAATCGTAGATCGCGTTGCCGTGATCGGCATCCACGTTGACACCACCGAGCACATAATGGTCCGCACCGGTGCCGCCGAGATAGAGGTTCGCTGCCCCATCCGCAGCATGGCCGATATTGATATAAAGCTGATCGTCCCCCGCGCCACCAAAAATCGTGTGGCTGCCGGTATAGCTGTAAATCACATCATCGCCGCCCTGGCCATCGATCATGCTGTGGCCGGAACCGCCGTAAATCGTCGCCGCTTCCGCGCCGCCGAAGATAGTGTGATCGCCCGTTTGCCCATACACGGTATCGCCCGCTTCGTTACCAGCGACGATGGTGTCGTGGCCCGAGCCAGCGTAAATGCTACTATTGCCTGCACTGAAAATGACGTGATCACCAGTTTGGCCCCAGATCGAATCATGGCCCGCGCCATCGCCCACGATGGTGTCGTGGCCGGACCCGGCGTAAATGTCTGCATACCCGGCATGACTATAAATTACGTCATTGCCCGAGATGCTCCAGATCCTGTCGTGATCGCCGGTGCTGATGATAGTGTCGTGGCCTTCGCCGCCGACGAACATATTTGTGCCGGAGCCTCCGAAGAGCACATCATTGCCTTTGGAGGCTCTGCCATCGATACTGTCATCGCCCGCGCCGCCATCGACCGTGCTATTGGACGTTCCGTCGTTAGCCGCAATATGATCGATTGGGTAAGCGGAGTCGCCAAGAATGATATTATCATCGCCACCGCCACCATAAATCAGGTCATTGCCGTGGGTGTTTTCAAAAACAGTACCACCGTAAATGAAATCATTGCCCGTACCGCCAACGATCGTATCGCTGCCCCCACCGTCATGAATGAAAGCTTCGCCGGTACCACCAAAAATAAGCATGTTACCCGCTGTTCCACCATAAATGTGGGTTTCACCGCTGCCCAAGGTAATGGTCGAGGTGCCGGGACCGACATAAACGCTGTAATTGCCGCTGCTGCTAAAAATAGTGTTGTGGGTACTGCTATTCCCACCGAGGGCATAGATCTCGCCATTACCGCTACCGCCCACGATCAGGTTATCGCCTGCACCGCTTGATAACACATTGCGGCCACTGCCACCGATGATGGTATCGTTTTCATCACCGGCGAAGACGACGACGTTGTCGCCACTCCCAGCGAAAATAAGATCGTTACCGGCGTTTACGCCATTGTTACCTTCGCTTCCGCCAACGATGACGTCATCCGTGCCGTTGCCGAAGATGGTGTCGTCGCCTTCGGAACCGTAGATCGTGTCATAGGCGATGGGGTGATACATGGTCATGGGGAGTACCTTGCCTGGAGGGTTATAATTATTAATAATCATTAATAACCTAATTTGGCCCCTATCACAAGAATATTGGTTAAAACTTTATATGATTTTATTTTATATTTAAATATCAATGAGTTAATATCATCGATATTGCCCAAAAAATACTAAAAATCCGGGTCCGCATAATGGGGTGGGGGCTTAATTCCCTGCACATGATCCTCCAGTATACCGCGGAAGGCGGGGCGGCATTTGATGAGGGCGTACCATTCCTTCACGCTTGGGTGCTGTTCCCAGGCGACGTCACCGAGATAGTCGAGGCACGACAAATGCGCTGCCGCGGAAATATCGGCGAGGGTAAGGTATTCGCCCGCTAGCCAGTTGCGGGTGGAAAGCAAATGGGCAATGTAATCGAGATGGTAAACGATATTGCGCTTGCCGGCGCGGATGGCCTCCGAGGACGGCTCGCCATAGCCCATGAGGCGCTTGAAGAGTTTTTCAAATAGGACGAGCTGGGTGACTTCGCGCTCGAATTTCACATCAAACCATTCGACAAGGCGGCGGACTTCGGCGCGTTCCAGTGGCGTGTTGCCGTAGAATTGAATTTCGGGGAATGCTTCGTCGAGATATTCAGCGATGGCGTAGGCGCCGCAAATATGTTGGCCTTTGTCGGTGACCATGACGGGCACGTCACCCGCCGGATTCATGGCGAAGAACTCGATGCGGCGTGTCCAGAAATCTTCGTTGGTGAGATTGTGCTCGATGTTTTTCTCACGCAGCATCAGCCGGATTTTACGGCAGGCGGGAATCAGCGCGGAATGGTAAAGCGTGAGCATGGTTTGCTTTGTAGCAAATCAGGCGGTCTCAGCAAGCAACTCGTCGCGGCTTATCACCAGTGCGGCGCTTAGCATGACCATACCGCAGATAAGGAGGGGCAGTGTGTTCATGAATCGGCTGGTTAGCATGAAGCTGATCATGGTCAGGATGGCCACAGGAGTGTAGCTCATCGCCGCGAGGCGGACGCAGGCGGCGTAGCTTACTGGTTTGCGCATGACGAGGTGGGCAATCAGCATTCCACCCGCACCAAGGCCAAACACCATGACGACGCGTAGCACATAATAGATCAAACCAACGATGCTGCCGACGATAGTGAGGAACATGAAGTAGAATAGGGGGAGGTGGCTGCGTGTGTAGCTAATCAAATGCTCGGCGGTGGATTCCGCCAATGCGCGGTTGATAATGAGCGGGCCACGAACATCGCTGGTGTATTCGCTGAGATCGTGGATTTTTTTCTCTTGTTTGGAGCGATTGTAGAAAATCACTTGGGTGCTGGTGATGAGGAAGGGGGTCTTCATATTTTCCACCGTGGTGGCGCCGGTAGTGTCGATGGTTGCTAGGATGTAGCGGCCCGGAAACTCTGCGCGGTCGAAGGTGAGAACGATTTGGGTGGGGCGGGGGTGTTGAGGGATAAGGTGGCCTTTGTCCAACGTCATGATCGGTACTTGCTTGGCGATTTGGTGGATGACGTCTTCAAAGAGCGGTTCTGCGCCATCATGGCCGATGAAGAGGTTGTTATGGATGGTGCCGATTGCCCAAATCGATACGGTGAGGGTGATGAAGGCAGCTAGCATCGCGCTGTAACCGAGGCCATAGCCTTTCGCCATGCGCCGCACGGATTGGTAGCGCGCCGGCGAGCAAAACGAACCCAGGAAAGTTTGGAGAAATGGCATTCTAGCCTTTAATATAGCGCGCAAGCTGGCTTGGCAATGCCGCTTCCACGCTACCAGGCTGCATGCCGAGTTGGGTGAAGGTGAGGCTGCCCGCGCCGAGCACGCTATCATGGCCGAGGAGTTTACCTGGTCGCGCGTAATCATGGGCGGGAAGGGTAGCAGCTCGCAAAAGAAACCTTTGATGGCCGCCAGGAAATTTGGCACTGAAACCAGCCGCGGGCGGCGGTTGGTGATGCGGGCGATCAACTCAAGCAGCTCACGGAAGCTGTAGATTTTGCTGCCGGCGAGCTCGTAGGTTTTGCCCATTGTCTCTTCGCGGCGGACGCAATCGAGAATGGCAGGGCGACATCCGTCACCAGCACGGGTTGGAACTTGGTATTGCCGCCGCCGATGAGGGGTAGGGCCGGTGCAATCATCGAGAGGCGGGCGAAGCGTTGGAAGAAGCGATCTTCCGGCCCGACCATGAGTGATGGGCGCAGGATGGTGGCGGTGGGGAATGCCTCGCGCACGGCTTGTTCACCGGCGAGTTTGGTGGCGCCATATTTCGTGTCGCCCATGCGTTCGACGCCCAGTGCAGAGATATGGACAAAATGTTTTGCCCCGGCTTTTTTGGCCTCAGCGGCGATGGCGCGTGCGCCTTCGACATTAATTGCGCGGAATTTTTGGCGGCCGCCTTCGTAGGCGATGCTGACGAGGTTCACCACCGCATCCGAGCCTGCGAATTTGCCGGCGAGGGTTTCGGGGCGGGTGATATCGACATGCTCGATGGCGATGCTGCCAACAGTCGCGGCGGTTTTGAGGAATTCAGCCTCGATCGTGTCACGCACGAGAATGCGCAGGCGATAGCCCGCCGCGGCCAGTAATTTCACCGTGTGCCGCCCGAGAAACCCCGAACCGCCAACAATCGTTACCAATGGATATTGTGTCATAATGCCTCTTCGACCATGTCTGGCCCTGCATAACAACGAAGCGGGAGGGGCGCAAGCACACAGGCATAGATCGTAGATTTAGTGCAGTATTAAGTCAGCGGTGCTGTCTTGAGGAACACTCAAATAACAACTACAACTCGCGTTCCAATTCTCTGTAGATTTTTTCCTCGGGGGACTTGGCTATCGCAGTAAGCACTTTAGCGAGCTCAGTGACGCTAGGAACGTGAAGCACGGATACCTCAGGTCTATCCGGTGCAGAATGTCTGTCGGGGAATTGATAAGTTTCCGGAATAGTGCTTCCAGGTTTAAAGGCCTCTCTATTCCCACCGTGAAAGAGGGTAAATGGCCTCATTTTGGGTTGCGCCATAGCAGCACCCACCAATTGGTTCCCGATGTCACGCCAAATACCTTGTGTATTGACATATCGGGCACAAGTGGTGGGTCCCGATGTTGGTGGGTTGAGTGTGACAGAAACACCCAAAAACGGCTTGCCGGGGCGGTCTACATGAAACCAATCGCCGTCTGTGTGCTGCGCAAAGGTGACTTCAAACATTTCGGGGGTGACTTCGGTTGGACCTTCATCCATCGGCCCTTGTGTCCCAAAAGCTCGCAAATTAGCTTCTTTTGCCATCATC